>PLDF01000378.1 GCA_003135055.1 Bryobacterales bacterium
CCTGCTCCAGAAACTGCGGCAGAGTGCGCAACCGCGCCGCCGCGGCCGGAGTGATGGCCAATAAAGCGCGGACCTGTGCGGCATTGTGGCCGCGCTTTCGCAACCCTGCGGAGAGGCGCCGGTCGAGCCGCGCCGCCGCGGGTTTTATCGCGCGCGCCATCTCCGCCGCGTAACGGCTGGCGGCGGGAGTGAGAATCTGCGAATCGGAGGGCAAGTTGAATAGTCGCCCGAACGGCTGGTTTTTCTCAGAAGAATCGGCAGCCCGCATCTCTCGCCAGGATTAGTTAGTCGTGAGGCGCGTCGCCGTCAGGCGCGCAAGAAGGCCGCGGATACATATCGCGGAGCCGGTCTAAAATATCATCGATAGCGACCACCCGCAAGGCGATTGCCGAGTTGGAGGCGGGGAGGGCAAGCGCTTCACCAGTACCGCTGCACTGATGGCGGACTTGAATGCGGACGGTTGAACGGTCTTCGGCATTCAAGCGTGACTACTTGGGGCTGGAGGCCTAAACATAGCCCCAACATCATGCAAGCCGATCCCGCTGCCTTCACTTTGCTGGTGGATGCCAAAGAACGGCCAGGCGGTCGCTTTCTATAAGCACTCCGGATTCCGCGCGCTGTCCAGCCAGCCCCCGGACGCTGTTTCTCCCACTCGCGGCACTTTCGCGGCCTCCAGCCTCTCACCCTCTTTTTTCGGCATTTTTAGGCCGCGAAACTAATGAAACCTTTATCAGTCACTTGCGGACCAGGCGCCGAATCTTGGAGCCGGGGAATATGATGGAAACAATGCCAACGAACCGAGGCGACCATTCGTCTACTCCAGCTAAGGAGGGATCACCACCATGATTCGGGCGATTGGCGGCGCGAGCTTAACGGTCTTGCTCTCAGCCGGGGTGTTCGGCCAATCCGCACCGCCGGTTCGGGCCTTTGAGGTTGCATCGGTCAAACCTCACGAGGGACCGGCGCCCATCATCGGTGTTTCAACCTCCGGCCAACGGCTGGAAGGGGAAGCGGAAACGGTGCGGGGGCTAGTCATGTGGGCGTACAACCTGAAGAACTACCAAATCTCATCCCCAGAGAAAGCGTATTCGGCGGTGGGCGACACCTTCTACGACATCGTGGCAAAGGCGGAGGGCGATGGCGTTCCCACGAAGGCTGAGTTCAGGCAGATGCTGCAATTGCTGTTGGCCGATCGATTCAAACTCAAGGTCCACGCCGAGACGCACGAAATGCCGGTGTACGAGTTGGTGGTGGGCAAGAACGGGCCGAAGTTCAAGGAGAGCGCACCGGATGCCAGTCCGATGGGCCGCTTGGGCGTCAGTGGCCGCAATTATCAGGTAACGATGGCGAAGGCAACCATGGACGACGTGGTGAATGCAGTCGCCAACAGCTTCCTCGATCGCCCCGTGGTGGATAAGACGGGGCTTACGGGAACCTATGAAATCAAGCTGACGTATACTCCGGCTACCAGGGCCAATCTGGCGAGTGAACCCGACCTCAGCGATATCAGCATTTTCACGGCGGTTCAGGAACAACTCGGCCTCAAGCTGGAGCCGCAGAAGGGAAGGGTCGAAGTGCTCGTTGTGGACCATCTGGAGAAGCCGTCCGCCAATTAGCGGCTTGCGAACAAGGGCGCCGCGGGCGCCAACCATATCACGCCATATCGTTCCCAGCCGTGCGCCGGGGTGTGGGATTTCAACCGCCTGGCTTTGAGGGGCGGCGGGCGGGTGCTTAACCGATCGCCTCGCCGGGAGAGTCTGCGGGTAAGCGATGCGTTTCGAACGGAGCCGGAAGGGCAACAGCGGCGAAGACGATGCCGGGATGACCCACGATTATAAGCGCAACGGAACGACCACACTGTTCGCCGCTCTCGAGATCTTACAAGGCAAGGTCATCGGCGAGTGCCAGGAGAAAACCGCCATCAGGAGTTCATAAAATTCCTGCGCCGCCTCGACGCGGAGTTTCCCGGCGATATTCCGCTACATCTGATCATGGACAACTATGGGACGTTGCGGTCGACACGCCGCGCGGCCAACAATTGCAGCGTCTTGGCTGCGAAGGTCTGGCGCGAGCCCAAGCTGCGACCAGAGCAAGGCCACCTGGCTCGGCGGGCAATCGGCTCCAAAGCCCACCCCAGTATAATCGGGCAGATGATCGTCGTTAAGTACATTCTTTCATCTAGCGATGAACAAACGCTACATTGACGTGAAACCCTTATTTGATGGGCCTCTGGAAGCCTTCCGCCTGCCCTCTCTCCAATCGGCCGTTCGCTGCGCCCCAGCTCTTTGACAATTGAATAGAATCGACATCGGCCGGCGCGGGCGAACCACAAGTTTCTCCGCGCCTCCCAGTCGGCGGCCGCGAAACCTCGATATGCGAAACGGCCCTAGCCCCATAATCGGACACTTACCGCCTCCAACCATCAACCATTCCCCCGCCTCCCTGAAACGAACGCCGCCGCAAAGACAAATCCGCACCAGCCGCCATCCGCCCCACCCACGTCGGCTATCATGGAATTTGTGCCATACGACCTAATCGTTATCGGGAGCGGCCCCGGCGGCTACTCTGCAGCCATTCGCGCCGGCCAGTACGGATTGAAAACCGCGTTGATCGAAAAGCAGCCCAGGTTGGGCGGTACCTGCCTTCTGGTGGGCTGCATCCCCACCAAGTCGCTGCTCCATACCGCCGATATTTGGGAGCGCTTCGTTCATTCGGATAAAGAAGGAATCGCCTGCGAGAATCCGCGCCTCGAATACCCCAAGGTCAAGGACCGCAAGGACGGCATCGTCGCCAAGCATTCCAAAGGCGTCGAATTTCTCCTCAAGCGGGCCAAGGTGGATCGCATCGCCGGCTACGCCACCCTCAAGGGCAACGGCAAAATCGAGGTGAAGTCCGACGCGGGCGTGCAGACGCTCGAGGCGAAGAACATTCTCATCGCGACAGGTTCGGAAGCGCGCATGATCCCCGGCCTGCAAGCCGACCCGGATTTCATTCTCACCAACATCGAGATTCTCGACCTGACCGCCGTTCCCAAGAGCCTCATCGTGGTCGGCGCCGGCGCTGTGGGCGTGGAATTCGCGTCCATTTTCCGCCGCTTCGGCACCGAGGTCACGGTGGTGGAAATGCTGCCGCGCATCGTGCCGGTGGAAGACGAGGAGATCTCCAAGGAACTCGAGCGCGCTTTCAAGAAGCAGAAGATTCGCGTGGAAACCGGCGCGCGCGCCGACAACATTCAGAAGACCCCCACGGGCGTCAAGCTCACGCTCACTACCAAGGACGGCAAGCAGGAGCAGCTCGAAGCCGAAAAGCTTTTGGTTGCCGTGGGACGCAAGCCGAATACCGAAAACATCGGCCTCGAAAACACCAAGGTACAGCTCGACCGCGGCTTCATCCAGGTCGACGAAAACCAGCAGACCGCCGAAACGGGCGTCTACGCCATCGGCGACGTGGTGGGCGGAACCCCGCTATTGGCGCATGTGGCCACGCGCGAAGGCATGATCGCCGTGGCGCACATCGCCGGCAAGCCTGCGATGCCCATCAACAAGAACCGCATCCCCAGTTGCACCTATACCGATCCGGGCATCGGCAGCGTCGGCATGACGGAGGCGCAGGCGCGCGCGCAGGGCCGCAAAGTGAAGGTGGGCAAATTTCCGTTCGCAGGCAACAGCAAAGCCACCATCCTGGGCAACCACGACGGCTTCGTCAAAGTGGTGGCCGACGACCAGTATGGCGAAATCCTGGGCGTACACATCATCGGGCCGGAAGCGTTCGAGCTGATCGCCGAAGCCGTCACCGCGATGGAAGCCGAGGCCACCGTCGATCTGATGATGCAGACCATTCACGCGCACCCCACCTTGTATGAAGCCGTGGGCGAGGCGTTCAACGCTGTATACGGTCTCTCCATCAATGCGTAACTGTCAGGTTCGGGAGCTGGGGCGGATGGGCTACGGCGCTGCGATCGGGCTGCAACAGCAGCTTGTGGCTCAGCGTAAGCAAGACCTCATTCCCGATCAGCTCCTGCTGCTCGAACACGCGCACGTGATCACCTTGGGGCGCAACGGGCACATGGAAAACGTCCTGGCGGATGAGGATGTGCTATCGCGCGCGGGCATATCGTTCTATCCGACGGATCGCGGCGGCGACGTGACGTATCACGGCCCCGGTCAACTGGTGGGTTACCCTATCATCGATCTGCGCGATTGGAAGCGCGACGTCGGCGCATACGTTCGCGGCGTGGAGCAGGCGATTATCGAAACACTCGCGGATTACGGAATTGAAGGGGAGCGTATTCCGAAGCTCACCGGAGTGTGGGTGGGCGATCGTAAGATCGCCGCCATCGGCGTTCACATCAGCCGCTGGGTGACCTCGCACGGCTTCGCGCTGAATGTCGCAACGGATTTGAGTTATTTCCATTACATCGTCCCCTGCGGGCTTACCAAGCCCGTAACATCGATGGCCCAGCTGGGCGTGCGCGCCAGCTTGGACGAGGTGGCTGGGAAGCTGGCCGGTCACTTCGGCCGCATTTTTGATTGCGAGATGCTGCATCCGGCGGCCGTTCTCGCAGGCACGGAAAGAGAGACGGAACTCATATGACCGACGTCGTAATGCCCCAGATGGGCGAAAGCATCGTAGAAGGAACACTCACCAAGTGGCTCAAGAAGCCCGGCGACAAAGTGGAGCGCGACGAACCGCTCTTTGAGATCTCCACCGACAAGGTGGATACGGAGATTCCATCCCCCGCCGCGGGCACACTCGCTGAGATTTTGGTGGAAGAAGGCAAGACGGTGGGCATCAACACCGTAGTCGCGCGCATCGATGAAGGCGGCGAGGCCGCCGCTGCCCCTGCCGCGCCGGCTGCGTCCGCGGAGCCCGCCGCTCCTGCTAAGTCCGAGGCTCCAGCGGCTACTGCCGCGCCCGCTAAGTCCGCGCCGCCTGCTGCGCCCGTGGCTCCTGCTGCGCCCCCCGCGCCGGCGGCCACGCCCGCCAACAAACAGGTCGACGACCCGGCGGAATCCGCGCCCGCAGCAACGGCCGAACCCGCGCCGGCCGCACCAGCCGAACCCGCGCCGGCCGCAGCCGCCGAACCCGGAGGTCCACTTTCGCCGCTGGTTCGAAAGATGGCGCGTGAGCACAACGTCGATATGGCCCGCGTCAAAGGCACCGGCGCCAGTGGGCGAATCACCAAGCAGGATATGGAAGCCTATATCGCGCAGGGCCCCGCACCGGCCGCTGCAGCGGCTCCCGCTGTCCCCGCCGCACCCCCTGCCGCTCCGCCGCCTGTAGCGGCCGAAGCGCCCGCTCCTGTGGCCTCCGGCGGCCCCGCCAAGACTCGCATCGAGCCCATGAGCCAGATGCGCATCCGGATCGCCGAGCACATGGTGATGTCGAAGCGCACCTCGCCGCACGTCACCACCATTCATCGCGTCGATATGACCAAGGTCGCGAAGCTGCGCGAAAAGAACAAAGGAATCGTCCAGGCGAATTACGGTTTCGGCCTGACCTATCTGCCGTTCGTCACGCGCGCGGCGGTGGTGGCTCTGCGGCAATTCCCGCTGCTCAACGCATCGCTCGACAATAACAACATTATCTACCACAACGAAATCAACATCGGCATCGCCGTGGCGCTTGAGAACGGCTTGATTGTGCCGGTGATTCGCGCCGCCGACGAGAAGAACGTCCTCGGCCTGCAGCGATCCATCGTCGATCTGGCCACGCGCGCCCGCTCGCGCCAGTTGAAGCCCGATGAGGTCGTGGGCGGAACGTTCTCCATCACCAACTTCGGCAGCTTCGGCAGCTTGATTGGCACGCCGGTCATCAACCAGCCGCAGGTCGCCATCATCGGTCTTGGCACGGTCGATAAGACGCCGGTAGTGGTGGACGACGCGATAGCAATCCGTTCCATCTGCCATCTGTCGTTGAGTTTCGATCATCGCCTGATCGACGGCGCACTGGCCGATCAGTTCATGAGCAAGGTGAAGGAAGTGCTGCAAGCGTGGTCGGAGGAAGTCTTGTGAAGCTCTATCTTCTTGCCGTGGCCGCCGCGCTGCCGGGCATCGCCGCCGCTCCCGACCTGATGAAGGGCAACACCTTCGGCAATCCGAAAGCGCCCCTGCTGATCGAGGTTTTCAGCGATTTTGAATGCCCCGCCTGCAAGTACATGCACGATAAAGAGGTCCCGCAGATCATGAAGGATTTTGTCGATAAGGGCAAGGCATACATGATCTACCGCTACGATCCGCTGCAGATGCATCAGCACTCGCGCCAGGCGGCGGAATTGGTCTGCGCCGCGGCGCAATTCGGAAAGTACGTGCAGGCCTCGAACGCGCTTTTCACGAATCAGGAGACTTGGTCGAAGGATGGCCGCGTCGCCGAAACATTGGACGCGGTGCTGACGCCGGTGGAGCGCAAAAAGGTTCGGGCCTCGCTGAAAGACCCTGCCGTACAGACCGAGATTACGCACGATATGGAAGAGGCCACGGCGCTGCAGGTCCCGGGAACGCCAACCCTGCTGATCACATATCGCACCAGCCGGTATCCGCTCTCGGGCCCCGGCGTCATGCAGTACGAGCTGGTAAAAGGCTTTCTCGAAAGCCTGCTGGCAAAGTAACCCACCCTCTTGCTTTGCGGGGCAGATTAGTAAATCTGCGGCCGATTGGTAAATCGGCCTGCTGCGAGAAGGCACGCCGGTTTTGCTTGCGGCGCTGCTGCCCCATAATGTGCCGGCAAAAAACGCGTTCACACGAGTGTGAACGCTGCACGCAGGAGTGCGGCGCAGGAGTGCGTGCGCTACGTTCTTTACGCCAGCGAGCCGTAGAATTTCCAACTGGTCCGGTAGTCGCGATCGACCTTCTGGCCATTCAGCGCCAGCCGTAACATCTCGATGGGAATATTGCCCTCGCGGTACATGGCGTCGTGAAACGCGCGATTCGTCATCTTGCCCGAACCCACCAATTCCTTATGCAGCGCGTAGAATTCCAGCGCGCCCAACATATAGGCGCACTGATAGATGGGCTCATACGAACCGTTGAAGCTTCGGCGCACTTCGCCCTCCGCGTTCGCCGGCTCGTGACCCACCCGGTCGATCAGGAATTCCACGCATTGCTTCGCCGTCATCTTGCCCAGGTGGAAGCTCAGCGAGAAGATGATGCGGGCACAGCGGTGCATCCGCCAGAAGAGCGCGCCCACGCGCTGCTCGGGAGTGTGCGTGAACCCCAAATCCCACAACAGCATCTCCCAGTAAAACGCCATGCCCTCGGTCCAGAACGGCGTGCCGAATATGGATCGGTAGGTGCGGTACCGCTGCGTCATGTACTGCTGCATGTGATGGCCGGGAATCAGCTCGTGGAACACCGTGGCGCGCGCGAAAAACATGTTATTGCCGCGCATACTTTCGAGCCTCTCCGCATTGGTCTGGCTACTCGCGGGCGACGATACCTCGATGGTGGCGCCGCCCAGGAAGAACGGACTCACCAGTTGCTGCTGAGGCGTCAGCGCCTCTTCCCAGTAGTCCTCTTTAGCCATGGGCGGAATGGTGACCAGCTCGTGCTTCTCCACGAAATCGATGGCTTCGCGTGACAGGTCGCGTACCAGGTAGATCATCTGGCCCGGCTCCATGTACTTGTTCTTCACCGCCTCCAGCGCCTTCTTCCAATCGCCGCCGAACCCCATTTCGCCGGAGGCGCGCAGCATCTCCTTGTCGCACCACGCGAACTCTTTGTTGGCCAGAGCGACCAACTCATCCGGCGTATAGGCGATCATGGCGGCGCCCAAAGATTCCACCAGCGCCGCGTTGCCCGCCGGACCCACGCCCGATAGTTCCTCGTTGCTGCCCAACGCCGCGGTTCTCGCCGGCGCGCCGCCTCGGCCAGTTCCTCCACCGCCCCCCGCTCCACCCCCAGCTCCGCCGCCGGCGTCACCGCCGCCACGTCCGCCTCGTCCACCGCCGCCGCGGCCGCCCCGACCGCCGCCACCAGCATCGAGCGGTCCGGGCATTCCCGAGCTGGTGTGCAGAAGTTGCGCGTGAGCGTCCAGCGCCTCATCCGCTTTCTTATACTCCGCATCCACCCACCAACCGAACTTGGGATCGTAGAGAGCGTAGAAGTTGTACCAGACGCGCAGACTATTGCGCAACTGGGCCAGCCGGATGGCGGCCCGGTTGAGCGCGGCCGGATTCGCCTTGGCGTTGGCAGCCTTCGCGGCGGCGATATCGGCGCTGAGCTGCGCCAGCGCGGCGGCGGATTTCTGCCCGTCCACCGTCTCCATGCGGCGGCGCGCCTCTTCGAAGGCGATGATGGTCTGCTGGAACGGAATCAGCGGCGCGATCTCCGCATCCAGTTTCGCTTCGTCCGCAAGCTGCTTCCGCTCACGGTCCAGCCGGCTGCGCAAGAGCAGGTAATCCACCTTGCCTGGCTGGCTGAGCGCATCGAAGTGAACGGCGTCCAGCAGCCGCAACTGTTCGGCGTAGAAGCCTTCGAGTTTGGCCTGCCGCACGGCCGAGCCGGGCAGCGCATAGACCCGCTCCACATCGCGCAATTCCACCTGATAGCGCTCAATCACCGGCCGGATCTCGCTGGTTCCGATGTCGAGCGGCGAGCCATCGGGCGCGTGCGTGCAGTTGCAATCTTCCGGCTTGGCCGCCGCCCGCTGCGCCTGCGCGGCGTGGACCAGGCTGACGCCGCCCTTGCGCAGCAGCGCCGCGAGCGAGCCGCCCGAGAGCAGGATCACCCCGGCGAGCGCCAGGAACACGCCGAGGATGCGCGCCCCGGTCGTCCCGATCAGGCGCGAGGCCGCCCACAGCTCGGACTGTCCCACGAGTCCCCCGTGGGAGCGGAAGTACGCGGCCGACCAGTAGCCGTGCGCGGGAGCGCTGCCCGCGAGCGCGAGCGCGCTCGCGGCGAGGAGCAGCACGGCGCCGGCGCGAA
>PLDF01000151.1 GCA_003135055.1 Bryobacterales bacterium
TGACCGGCCGGCGAGTCAGCCCTCAGCGGCAGCCACTGGCATCGCGCGCGCTGGAAAGAATCGTGGGACGGTGTCTGGAACAGGATCCCGCGCGCCGGTGGCAATCCGCGGCCGAGTTGGAGCGGGAACTGGCGGCCGCAACGGATATCGCCCCGCGGTGGAAAGTGATCGTTCCTGCGGCGGCGGTGCTGGCATTGCTCATCGCAGGTTACTTCTATTTCCGTACCCCAAAACTTACGGACAAGGACACGATCGTCCTCGCCGATTTCATCAACACCACGGGCGACGCCGTGTTCGACGGGACGCTTCGCCAAGGGTTGGCGGTGCAGCTGGAACAGTCGCCATTCCTCAGCCTCATCTCGGAGGAGCGAATCCAGACGACGCTGGGTCTGATGGGCCAGGCGGCGGATGCGCGACTAACTCCGGCCCTGGCTAAAGAAATCTGCGAGCGAACCGCAAGCGCCGCGGTCTTGGAAGGATCGATTCAACCCGTCGGAAGCGCGTACGTTCTGGGGTTGCGGGCCAAGACCTGCGGCGCCGGAAAGACTCTCGATGAGGAGCAGGCGCAAGCGGCCAGAAAGGAAGACGTCCTGAATGCCTTGAGTCAAATTGCCAGTAAATTCAGGACCCGGGTCGGCGAATCGCTGGCCACGGTCGAAAAGCACGAGACTCCGCTCGAAGAGGCTACCACGCCGAAGCTCGAAGCCTTGAAAGCCTATAGCGCGGCCTGGAAGGTTATCTACTCAAGGGGCGATGCCGCCGCGCTGCCCCTTTTCAAGCGGGCCACGGAGATCGACCCCAAATTCGCAATGGCTTATGCCTATCTGGGGCGCATTTACGGCGATATGGGAGAGCCCGGCCTCTCCGCCGAAAGCACCGGCAAAGCGTATCAGTTGCGGGGCCGGACCAGTGACGCGGAGAAGTTCTTTATCACCGCTAACTACGATCTGAACGTGACCGGAAACATGGAAAAAGCGCGGCAGACCTTTGAGTTGTGGGCGCAAACATATCCTCGCGTGTACGACGCCCCCGGACTCCTGTCGGGGCAGATTTACCCTGTGCTCGGCGAACACGAAAAGGCGATCGAAGAAGCCAGGAAAGCGATCGCGCTCGATCCGGGCGTTCCTTTCGGATATGTGACTCTCGCCACCGCCTATCAATTTCTTGACCGCTTCCCCGAAGCCGAGGCCGCCTATCAGCGAGCCTCCGAGCGCAAACTGCAGATCCCCGAGCTTCTGGTCCAGCGATACGAGCTTGCCTTTGTGAAAGGCGACCAAGCGGAAATGGAACGGGAAGCGGCTCTGTGTCAAAAATCCGGCGTGGAAGTCGGGATATTCAAACACGAGGCTTTTGTCCTGGCATATTCCGGTCACTTGCAGCAGGCAACCCGGATGTCACGGCGCGCGGCGGACCTGGCCCGACGGAGGGCCCACCCGGAAAGCGCGGCACTGACCGAAACCGGGGCAGCGCTGCGGGAAGCCTTCTTCGGCAACGCGCCGGAGGCAAGGCGGGATGCGATGGCGGCACTGGAGATCTCAAAGGGCGGGGATGTGGAGTATGGCGCCGCCTTAGCCCTGGCTCTCTCGGGAGATTCCTCCGGGGCTCAAACACTGGCGAACGATCTGGGAAAGCGCTTCCCCGAGAATACGTCAGTCCGAGTCAGTTACTTGCCGGAGCTTCGCGCACTTCTCGCAATGAATCATGGCGAGCCTGCAAAAGCGATCGAACTGCTGCAAGTCTCCGTTCCCTATGAGCTGGGCGTGCCGCTCAGCTGGTTTTCCGGTTTCGGGGCACTCTATCCGGTCTATGTGCGCGGCGAGGCCTATCTGGCCGCGCGCCAAGGCGCCGAAGCCGCCGCGGAATTCCAGAAAATTCTCGATCACCGCGGGATCGTTGCCAGCGATCCCATCGGAGCATTGGCGCGCTGGAGACTGGGCAAAGCGTTGGTTTTGTCGGGCGATACGGCCAAGGCAAAAGCTGCCTACCTGGATTTCCTCACCCTCTGGAAAGACGCCGACTCCGATATTCCGATCTTCAAGGAAGCCAAGGCGGAATACGCCAGGCTGCAATGAGGATTGTCACCGGGACCGAAGCGCGTTCACACGAGTGTGAACGCTGCACGCAAGAGTGCGTGCGCCACGATGGCCGGCCGAATCAGTTCTCCGTTGGCGTCCGGTCCACCCGATCGATGACGATTACCGGCAGTGGCAGCTTGCTATTTTCCAGCTTGAGCCCGAGCTGGGCTTCCACGGCTTCAAACAGAGTACGGCCCTCCGGTGCGTCGGGGAAAGCCCGGGCGGCCGCGCGGACCGCGGGCGTCCAGTCCAGCTTGAAGTTGTAAGCGCCCGGGAGACCCGTCTGATCCACCACGGGCATGTCGATATCCCTCGGCGCGATCTCCTGCATCGTGTCCGCCAATACCGCCATCGTGATGTGCTGGCAAGCCACATGTTTCTGCCCCGCTGCGCCCTCGCCAGGGCCGCAACGTTGCTCCGTGAGAAGCGCGGTCTCCGACGGCTGAAGTTTCGGTCCGGTCTTGCCCAACACCAACGCATAGGCCGGCATGATCTTTTGTTCCGTATGCACTGCCAGTTTGAAGCGTTCGGCCAGCAGGGTCTGCAGCATGCGGCGAAGTTCGTCCGGGCTCGTGGTCTGCAATGCCTTGGCGACGATATCAAACCGGTCGGACCCCAGCCAGTCCGGCCCTCCCGTGACAGCCTCGGGCCGGACATGATAGGCCATCTGAATCATCACCTTCATGGGCACGTTGCGCATGGAGAGCCTGCCGCCGGGAAGGAAGTCCACAGCCATGCGAACTTCGCCGGACTTGTTTACCTTCACGTCCGCCACCTCAAACGATGGCGGGGTGGTTAAAGCGGTCGAGGTAGACGGTCTCGCGGCGTTCCCTCTGTGAGGCTGTTAGCGCCGGAGTAGAGAACAGCGAGCGACCGCCTGCCCCACATTTGGTGCGTGGACGGGTGGAAAATCGCAGGAAAATGCAGAAACTCCGAGCGCCGTCCGAAACCGGCTGGTTGCCAGAATTGCCTACCTCGCTTACTTCTTGCAGACCGCCGTCAAGAAGCGGCCGTCGGGACTGCGATATTCCTTCAGGATCTCGAGGCCGCCGTGCTCCGCAACCAGCCAGCGAAACGCCTCGGGCGCATAGACGTATTGGAAATTCATCCCGATCAGCTCGCCGCGCTCGAGTGGAATCTCCTGGCCCGCCACGGTGGCGGAAAGATCGCGTCCGGCTCGAAAGCTCCGCGTGAAAAGATGCAGGCCCTCGTGCCGCTCGTCGCGCTTTTGATTGAAGCGGATCTCGCCGTCGTCCTTTTCAATTCCCACGCCCGCCAGCAGCGCGCCCACGAACTTCCGCGCGGCCGGATTCTCGCGCCGCAGCCTGCTCTTGGCTTCGTCGAAGATCTCGCCGTCGACGATCAGGCGGTCTTCCGGCTTCATGCACTGCGCGATGTACCGGATCTCCGCCAGCGGGTCGAACGACCCCATGGTGTTGCCCGAAATGATGAACAAGCGCGGCGGCTCGGCGGCATCGGCCGCGTAAATCAGATGCACGGGGCTCGAAATATCGCCCTTGATTCCCACGGCTTCGAAGTCGTCGTCTTCCGCGCCGGCGCAGGCCATTTCCAACATGCACTGGCTCGCATCCACGGGAAAGTACAGGCATTCGGCGCCCGCGTCCTTCAACGCATTCATCAGCAGACGGTCGCGCGAGCCGTCTCCGGCGCCGAAACTGATCACCGGAATTCGTCCGCCGAAATGCCGCGCGAGCGCGGGCGCTTCGGCGCGCAGCTCTTTCCACGTTTCGTTCAGGCCGCCATACAATTCCACGTCGCCAATGAGCGCGCTCCACTCCGCCGCCGCGCGCGGAAACCAGAAGAAGAACTTCTCCGGCAGATCGCGCGCCTCGACGGCCTCCACGAATTCCTCGGCGATGTCGGCTTCCGAAAGAACCACTTCGACTTTCATCTAAAACCCCATTATGTGCATGCCCGAATCCACAAACAAAATGTTGCCGGTGACTCCGCGCGCCAAGTCGCTCGCCAGGAAGACCGCGCTGTCGGCGACCTCCGCGGGTTCCACGTTGCGCCGCAGCGGCGCCCGGCTGACGGTGATATCGAGAATGGTGGAAAAATCTTTCACCGCGCGCGCCGAAGCGGTCTTCACCGGTCCGGCCGAAATCGCATTGACGCGGATCTTCTGTTGTCCGAGATCGCCCGCCAGGTACCGCATGGACGCCTCAAGGGACGCCTTCGCCACGCCCATCACGTTATAGTTCGGCATGACGCGCGTCGAGCCGAGATAGGTCAGCGTGCTGATGGAGCCGCCCTCGGTCATCAACGGCGCCGCGGCGCGAGCCACCGCCACCAGCGAATAGGCGCTCACATCCTGCGCCAGCAGAAAGCCCGCGCGGCTGGTTTCGCAGAATGGATGCGAGAGGTCTTCGCGGTTGGCGAAGGCCAAGCTGTGGACCACCGCGTGCAATGGCCGGGAAAGCGCGCGCAACGATTCCGCGATCGCCGCCAACTCATCGTCCTTGGTGACGTCGCATGGCAGGATGGCCGCGACGTTCCACCCCTGCGCGAATTCCTCTATGGTTTGCTTCTGCTTTCCGCCGAGATAAGTCAGCGCCAGCGTTGCGCCTTCCCGGTGAAACGCCTGTGCGATGGAATAAGCGAGGCTCCACTTGTTCGCAATTCCCAGAATGAGGGCGAATTTGCCCTCCAATAGTTTGGCCATGAACCTCTTTAGTGTAACGAAGTTGTGACGGCGTGCGGAGTTTCGCAATTCGCCTGTAAGCATAAATCCTCAACGCGGAGCAACGGAGATGCGGAGGCAGCGCGGAGCCTTGGAACCTCCGGGATCGCCACTTCCTTAGGGGCAGCTTTCAAGCGGAGCGGTATTTCCGTCGAGAGCGACGGGTTCACCCGCTGGTGAAAGCCGGAGAATGCGGGATTCGATGAGAAATACGCAACTCCGCGCCCTTGTTTACGCGCGGTTTGTACTCCACCCGATTGGGAAACGACCGCCGCGCTGTGTTGAATCGTTACTTCCAGGCACGGGGGTCGCCAGTTGCGGCCCTTCACCGTGCGGCGGCACAATTCCACGCGATTCCTCCACGCGATGACCAAACCCCAGCCCGCGTTTTCGCTTTCGCGCGTGCGGATGCTCAGGCCTGGCAGGACGGCGCAAACACCCGTCAGCGCCACAGCCAGCTCTTCATACCAGCGTCAACGACGGCGCTATCACGCGTCACGGATGGAAGGCGTAGAACAAGCGGCTGACGATGTTCTCGGGCGAAAGCTATTCGCCCTTATAAGGATAGCACAATCTGGCAATTTCATTGGCTTTAGGGCTTTTATGAGCGATCCAGTTTGCACGAAAATTCGAGGGAGCCTATTCCTTGCGAGCGCTGTGTACTGGTACCGTCCTGTACCCTAAGTAAACCTTTCGTATCCTAAGTAAACCTTGCGCGCGAGCCGTGAATGATACAGAATGGTCCCACAGTCTGTTATTTCACAATTTGCGTCACCAGCGGCCTCCTTCGACGATGAGAGGGGCGTAGGTCAAGCTCTAGTTTGAGTAGGAGGAGGATTTTCGATGGCGACTTCGGACGAGTGTGTCAAAATCCGCTCCGGCGGTAAACGGATCGGCGGTGGCAACAAGCGAGGCGGGTCGTTCGTTGAATTCACCCTGGTGATGCCGCTCCTGCTGCTCGTGATGACGGGCCTTTTTTCTTTTGGGTTCGCCCTGCACAACGATCTGGTGCTCACGAATGCCGTGAACACCGGGGCGCAGCTTCTTGCGATTAGCCGGGGGCAGACCACCGACCCGTGCGCTACGGCCTACACGGCGATCAGCGGCGCGGCCCCCAGTCTCAGGACGGGTCTCTCGCTTTCGTTTGTGATTAACGGGTCCACTTATACAGCTACGAATACGTGCACGGCGGGAGCGGCGAATATGGTGCAGGGCGCGTCCGCTCAGGTAACTGCCACTTATCCCTGCAGTCTCGTGGTCTTCGGTATGAGTTTTCCAACATGCGGCCTCAGGGCTCAAATCACGGAGTTTATCCAATGAACCAGAAGAACGAAGCTTTGTTGCGCCGGTCGTACAAAGGCCGCCGCGGGCAGGTCCTCATTTTCTTTACGTTGTGGTTGCCGGTACTTTTCGGAATGTCGGCTTTGGTAATCGACTTCGGCTTTATTTATTTGGACAACAACGAACTCACCGCGTCGACACAAGCGGCGGCGTTAGCGGGAGCGTGGGCCATGTCCCAGCCCGGGGCCACGGTAATAAGCACCACTGCCGCCGTCACGGCGTACAGCAGCGGAACCGGCGACAGTAACACTGACTCCAATCTCAAAGGCGCTTCGCTGATGACCGGTTATCCTAAGTTCAAGTGCCTGAACACCCTCACCAGCGTATTCGGACTCCAGTGTTATGGCCCTTCGAACTCAAACGCCATCACGGTGAGCCAGCAGGTAAAAATACCGCTGTTATTCCTGCGGATGTTCGGCGGCAACTCGGCTACTCTCACGGCCACAGCGACAGCCAGCATGAAGGGCGCAACCGTAGAACCGTACAACATAGCGGTCATTTTCGATTCAACGCAGTCGATGACTAACACGGATTCGGACAGCAACTGCAGCAACTCAAGAATCAACTGCGCGTTGTCTGGCGTCAGAACTCTGCTGCTGGGTATTACGCCTTGCCCCCCGAGCCAGCCAAACTGTGGAGCCGTTACAGGGGGCAACGTAGCCAACTCGGTGGATAGAGTTAGCCTGTTCACGTTTCCGCCGGTGACAACGGCTACGGTTGCGGACGACTACAATTGTTCGGGACACGCTCCTACGACGGCGTATTATACCTCTCCCGCGCTCCCAGCCTCCGCGACTTACCAGATCATCGGTTTCTCAAGCGATTACCGCACTACCGGCGCGGCTGGCTCGTTGAATTCCAGTTCCAACCTGGTGGTCGCGGTCGGGGGAAAAACCGGGTGCAGCGGCATACAGGCAATAGGCGGCTCTGGAACCTACTATGCGCAGGTGATCAATACGGCGCAAGCGTCTCTGGCCGCCGAGCTAACCGCAAATCCGGGTTCGCAGAACGTGCTCGTCATCCTTAGCGATGGCGAAGCAAGTGCTTCCCAATCACAGATGCCAGGGTCCTCCTCGTCGGGGTTGTACATGTCCTATAAACAGGAGTGCCATCAGGCGATCACGGCGGCTGGACTTGCCGCGGCGGCGGGAACCCGGGTATACACGGTTGCCTACGGCGCATCGGCGAACGCCTCGGATTGCGCCGACGCCAGTCCAACTATCACTCCATGTCAGGCGATGCAGCAGATGGCCTCCTCCCCGGCGTACTTCTTCTCCGACTACACGGCGACCCAAAGCAGCGGCGCCTGCATCTCCGCCTCACAACCGGTTACCGGCTTGAGCGGGATCTTCCAGGTGATCTTACAGGATCTCACTGGGTCCAAGTTGGTCCCCAACGGCACCACGTAAACGGGTCTCCGGAACAATAGGACGGAAAGTCCTGTTAAGCGTCCAGGTCGTCTGGGTTGTGTAAGGGTGTTGCGTAAGGGCCGCTATTCGCTTCGCGCCACTGTTTCCGGCATTGCGAAGGAGTTGCGGCCCAGCTTGTCGATGTGGCCGTTAACCAAGGGAGACAGGCGCGCCGGATCTTCGTCTCGAACCGCGTACCCGTTCTCGCCGCACTTACCGGATCGCCGCTTCCACGAGTATTATGCGGCTGAGATAAACGCGCGAAACACGGGTGGCGTATTTTTTTATCGACCCGTACAATATAACCGGCAACCCTGAAACCGCAATTGGGCTGCAGCCTCGCCAGCAGCTTCCTACGATCGTTTTGGGCAAACGCCACACGTTTTCAGTGAGGCCGGAAGCAGCTAGCCGCTAAGCTGGCAAGTCGCCGAGCCCGCACAGGAAGCGCGCACCTCCTCCTGGTCGCGGCCGGAGCGCGGGTTCTCTTGCGGGCGCCCACGGAACTTGGGAAATCCGATGCCGTTCTGGTCGCGTGGCTGCATCAGCGCGCGACTGAGCCGCTGGCGACGTCGCGCCGAATTGTTTGGTGTCTGCCAGGGCGGGCTTTTACCGGGCAGGCATATTCGGTGTAAGAGCCGAGTCGCGGCGGCCGGCCGGGACACGTCCGAGATGGCGAGAAACCGTCAAGTTGCTACGGCTGGATCCGGCCACTGGCAGCCCCGTCAACTTCCCGATGGCGCGCGATCCGCTCATGATCCTATATAGCTTGTCGGCTCCGTTGATTCCGATGCTCCGCCGGCCTTCGAAAGTGCTTGCCTGCAATCGTCAGGAAGAGCGCCGCCGCCGGATTTTCGGTCTTCACTTTCATTCCGATATCCACCGAGGTCCAATGCCGCGACCGCACCCTTCTGAAAACCACTCCCGGCATCGCGAGGCTCGCAACACAGGCAGGAGCCAGAGACACGCCCAATCCCGCCGCAACCAATCGCAGCACCGTAGGCCATTGTGGCGCATCCTGAACGAAATTTGGACGAAACCCTTCCGCCTCACAGCACGCAACTGTCCTGTCATAAGCAAGGCCGCCCATTGTCCGGGAAAAGAGAACGAATGGCTCATCCTTCAACTCGGCCGGAGAAATCGCGTCCTTCGCTCCCAACTTATGACGGGCCGGGAGCACCGCAACGAACGGCTCGCGCAAAATCGGTTGAATTGTCAGCCCCTCTCGCGCCTCACCGTCGCGCAGAAACCCGAGATCCAGCGTGCCATCGAGAAGAGATGGAATCTGCGCGGCTGTCACAAGCTCCCGTAAACGCAAATCCACGTTGGGATTCACGCGTCTGTAGTGTTCAATGGCTTTCGGCAACGCTGTGAACATGGTGGAACCGCTGAAGCCGCGCAGCCAGCCATCGAGAGGCAAAGACGCGTTACATGCGCGGCCTCGCGGTTTGCAATTGCGCGAAGCTCCATATGACCCCCAAGCGCCCGCCCTACGGTTCGATTAACATATGGAAAGCCGGGCTGAAATCGCACGGAGGAGCATCCCATGACAGACGCCGCGCCGCTTGAGCGCATCCAATGCCAGTGGTGCCAGAGCATGAACGAGAAGGCCGCCACCGCCTGCCGCGCTTGCGGGGCGCCGCTCGATATCCGCAATCTAGTCAGCGAATCGGGCTGGCGCGAGGCCCCGCGCATCCGCGACATGACCGAGATCCACTTCAGCGCCAGCACTTGCCAGGTGGAAGGCGAAATCGTGCCCGCCGCCGAAATCAATCTGGGGCCCGGCGATTCCATCTTCTTCGAGCATCACGTCATGCTGTGGAAAGACGTCAACGTCCCGCTGAGCGTGCTGCAGCTTTCCGGCGGCCTCAAGCGCGCCTTCGCCGGCATGCCGTTCATCGTCAGCGTGGCCACCGGGCCGGGACGCATCGCCTTTTCGCGCGACGCCACCGGAGAGCTGGTGGTGCTGCCGCTGCATCCCGGCATGGAGCTGGACGTGCGCGAGCACGCCTTCCTGCTTTCCTCGCACCAGATCGGCTATTCGTTCATCCGCGTCAAGGGCCTTTCCAACATTCTCTTCGGCGGCCAGGGCATGTACATGGACCGCTTCGTCACCACCAGCACGCCCGGTTTGCTCATCCTGCACGGTTACGGCAACGTTTTCGAACGCCGCCTCGCCGCCGGCGAGAGCATCATGTTGGAGCCCGGCGCATTCCTCTACAAGGATTCCGCCGTGACCATGGAAGTGGAATTCCAGAAATTGAGCACCGGCTTCTTCGGCGGCGCAAATATGGCGCTCGCCAAGATGACCGGACCGGGCCGCATCGGCATCCAGTCGATGTATGTACACCACCGCAGCGAATAGGAGAGCTCGATGTTCTGCGTGAATTGCGGAAACCAGATCCGGGACGATCAGAACTTCTGCGCAGGCTGCGGCTCGCCCGTGAAGCGTGCGCCGGTGAGCGAACCCGTGGGAGCGCCCGCGCCGCCGCAACCGCCAGCGCCGGTACAGGCCGCGACTGCGCCGGTACAGCCCGCGTACGCCGCGCCGCCCGAACCGGCGCCGGCCGTCCAATCCTCGTACACCGCGGCGCCGCCCGAACCGGCTATCCAATCCTCCGGCGGGAAGTGCTCCTGGTGCGGCGGCTCCATCGCGCGCGGCCAGACCAGTTGCCCGCTCTGCGGCGCCGCCCTTTCCATGCCCGAGGAGATTTCAGAATCCGGCTGGGCCCAACTGCCCGGCCGCAAGGACATGGCAAAGCTGCAATTCGGCAACTCCTTCTGCCAGATTGAAGGCGCGTATGTCCCGGTGGCCGATATGAAACTGGCGGCCGAAGACAGCGTCTACTTCACGCATCACGTGCTGCTGTGGAAAGATCCCCAGATCAGCATCACTACCATGTCGATGAAAGGCGGCTGGAAGCGTTTGTTCTCCGGACTGCCGTTGATCATGACGCAGGCGCAGGGGCCGGGCCACATTGCGTTCTCGAAGGACGACCCCGGCGAATTGATCCCCGTACCGCTGCAGGCGGGCCAGGCGATCGACGTGCGCGAGCACATGTTCCTGGTGGCCACCGGCCACGTGCAATACGATTGGCTCAACACCGGCATCTGGTTCACCACGCAGAACGGAAACGATTCCGAGACGCACTATCCCATCGGCATGCTGATGGACCGGTTCTCCGCCCCCAGCGCGCCCGGCCTGCTATTGCTCCACGCCGGCGGCAATATTTTCGTGCGCGAGCTGCGCGAGGGGGAAGCAATTCTGATCAAGCCGAAGGCGCTGGTGTTCAAGGACCCAAGCGTCCAAATGCAGTTGCACTTCGAGCACCCCAACGCCGGCATCTTCGGCATGTGGGGAAACTGGGGCGGCCGTTATCTGTGGCTGCTTCTGTACGGCCCTGGAAGGGTCGCCATCCAATCGGTCTTCGAGCCGGTGGAAGGCGAAGGCGGCAGAATCACGAATTCTTCGTACGCCACGCGGCAGCAGTGGTAGGACGGCAGGCGGGACGGTCGATTTTTGTCGTCTGTCGCGGCCATACTCTAAGGCTGACAGGCCACAAAAGGCGATGGTCCGTCCTACCGGCGGCATCGCGAAATTCGGAACCCGTGTTCTCGACGACCTCTGGGAAATGACGTCGAAGGCTGCGCTCATGGGCATGTTTGTTGCGGGCCGGCAGCAAGATGTTGAGCAGGATGCGGTAACGCTCAGGGCTGACTTCCGCGTACAGTCGGCGATCTGTTCTTAGCCCGTCCCAGCCCCTGGTGCGACATGGGCGTTATAGTTTAATTAGAGTCTAAGTGAGGTTCGCATTCCCAACGTCAGGGGTGAATCGCGCACCGGATTTGCAAAAATGGAAACACGGATGAAACACAAGGCCGCGATCCTCGGCCAGGTTCGAGATGTCGACGGCGGTCTCTGGGACGTGCGCGACATACGCGACACCAAACATGGCTTCGATTTGCTTTTCGGTTCGCCGACGCCGCGTCTGGGAAGCTACCGGGGCGGTCCCCCGCGTCTGATCGCGACTCAGCCTCTGGTCGACTTCTGGGAAGCCCACCGGACAACATTCGGCGGCATTCTATTCGACTTGCCAGCCGGACGAACAACACTCAAACGAGTCCGGCGCCGTTTGGGCTTCCACTATCTCGATGACTTATCCGACTTCTGGCGGGAACGAATTGAAGACTTGCAAACGCTGAGCGCGCGTGAGTTTGCCGCGCGGCACAACGTCGGCCTCCACGTGGTGTCCGAAACACGCTTCAGACTGCTAGGCAGGCGCGCTCGGAAGCTGGACTGGTGGCGCAAGGCGCGGCCGCTCAAAATCCTGCGATCCAACATCACGCTGAGGGAGATGGGCGAGAAGCTGAACATCTCCATCAGCCAGGCCAAGCGCCTGAGCGATCGAGCCCGTCAGGAACGGTAGCGTCGAATTACGGGGCGCCTTCCGGGCTGCGGCGCCTATCGAAAAGAGCGCCGAAACAGCTAGCGCTCAAGAGACCGGCGTATTCGCCAGTTGCGTCCGGACTTAAGTAGCTTCGCGTAATTGAGTGACAGCCTTGGCAGGGCGGATTGTCAAACTGCGCGGGGGCTGCCAACCGCCGCTGTTACGCTGCCCGCAAGACTCGATAAAGCAAGAAAGCCGAGCGCCTTTCCACAGCCGCCTGGCGGCGTGTCAGCCGCGGTTGCCAGTACCATGACGGCGAGACCCGGCGCATTCGTGAAACCCCGCAAGGCGACAGACTGGGAGGTCTGTCGTACGAACCGCGACCGCGAGATTCGGTGCAATCGTGAAAAAGCTATTTGCTCGCCACTGGCACGCGCCGCTGCAACTCGTCGAAGAAGTTCAGAAGGAATGTCAGGTGCGTGATCGGTTTCGGGTCCGCCGTCCCGTCGGTATTCAGAACTACCGCGAAGCGCTTGCCGTCCGGCGATACGTCGAAGGCCAGCGCAGGCGGGGAACCCAGTTCCGGCACGCGATGCGGGGACCACACGCGGGGCTTGCTGAAGACCAGGGCATCGCCACTAACGGTGTAGCCGGCAGCCATGATGGCGTGAGAATCCATGCCGAGGAAGAACAGCTCGCGCCCGCCCCCGAGGGCGCCTCGCGACCAGACCGGGTCGAGGCCGCGGCTCGAAACCAGCCACCCGCCGCCCGGACCGGGGAAAGGCGCCACCCACAACCCTTTTTTTCCGGCTCGCCCGAGTAGCATGCCAGCCAGCGGCCGTCGGGTGAGAACGTGGGTTCGATGGTGGTAAAAGGCGTTGTTCCGCTTACAGAGCGATCGCACGCACGGCCACTTCTAGCGCCGGGCTCTTCAGGAAACTTCCCGACTCCTGGTGCGAGGCCAGCAGCGACTGGACCTCGCGCTCGAGTGCCTCGTCACCCGCGCACGCCTGCCGCAAAAACTCCGCGCGCGCGGCAGGCGGCCGCTCCAGCGCGGCATGAAACAGGTTATCGACTTGTTTCCACCGTTCAGATTCCATCGCCTGTCCGGGGGTCTATATTTCGTAGGGTTCCAGGCGAGTTCCGCGAGTCGGAGACATAGGACGTGGAACGATTCTACCCTAACTAACGAGGCGCCCCGCTCAGGCCCAACCGCCGCGGCCCAGCCGCCGCCTGAAGCAAGAAAGACGAGCGCCTTTCCACAGCCATCTAATGACGTCTCAAGAGACTCGGCAGGAGACACCCGATCCAGCATTTCGCCGAAGCGGTTACTGCGACCGTTACTGCTGCGCTCCGCCGCAATCGGGACAGAACTTAGCCGGCTTCGGCATCGTCTTGCCGCAATTAATGCAGAACTTCGTGCCGCCCGCCGCGGCGCCTTCCGGAGCGCCGGGCGCCACCGGACCAGTTGGCGCCGCCGGCTTAGCCGCGTTCATCATCTGCTGCGCCATCAGCATGCCGGCGCCTAATCCCACGCCCGCGCCCGCCAATCCGCCGCCTTCGTTGGCCGCGGCGATGGGCAAAGATTGCGCCACCTGGAACTGCGTATAGCGCCCCATATCTCCCACCATGTTCATGCCGATGCGTTGGTCGAGCAGCTTCTGCAGCTCTTCCGGCATCGAAATACTCTCCAGCGTAAAGCTGTCGAGCAGCAGCCCCAGATCGGCGAACATGGGGCGCAACCCCAACAGCATGTTCTGCCCGAGCTGCGATTGGTGCGAGGCCATATCCAGAAAATCGACGCTGCTGTTGCCGAACATGTCGGTCATCTGCCCGATGATGCTGTTTCGCAACTGCCCATCGAGATCGGAAACCATGTAGGCCGGCCTGGTTCCGCTCACCTTCTGATAAAAGATTTTCGGGTCCGCAATGCGATAGGCATAGATTCCATACGCGCGCATGCGCACGGCGCCGAATTCCTTGTCGCGGATGGTGATCGGCGTGGCCGTGCCCCACTTCTGGTTCACCTGCAAGCGGGTCGAAAAAAAGTAGACATCCGATTTAAACGGCGACTTGAACGCCTTATCCCAATTCTGCAGGTAGGTCAGAATGGGCAGCGTATTGGTGGAAAGCGTATACAGCCCGGGTCCGAACACGTCCGCGATCTGGCCCTGGTTGACGAACACCGCCGCCTGCGAATCGCGCACCGTCAGTTGCCCGCCGTTTTGGATCTCCATATCTTCCATCGGATAGCGGTACGCCAGAATGCCGTCGGCGGGCTCGGTCCAATGAATGACATCGATGAATTGCTTGGAGAAAAAACTCATAGTCGCCTCGTCCAAAGTATACTTCCTGGCGCTCGGGCCGCGTAGCCGTCGCCTTTTTTCGTCGACAATCGCTACCGCGGCGCGGGGATGGCGTAAGTCTCAGGATTCCCATCGGGATCGCCCAAAAACGCGATCCGCCGGCCGTCTGGCGACCAGGAGGGGAGCAGATCGGTGGCAGGATGGCGCGAAATATTCCGCGGAACGCTCGCGTCACGCGTCACGCGGCCCGCATTTCATCGCGCGGCGCGCCTGACCTTCTCCACGTCCTCTTTCAAGTCGGCTATGTACTTTTCATGGGCCTTCGGCAGCACACCCTTGGCGCGCAAGCCCTCATACAACTCGATCGCTTTCCGATACTCGGCAATGGCCCGCGCCCGGAATTCCTGCTGCCGCGCCGCCGTAACGCCGCGCCGCGCCGCCAGGTCCGCCAGCACATCGGCGACATCGGAGTGCGCATTGGCGAGGTCCTCAATGATCGTCCAGTCTGCCCTCGACCGCGTCGTCAGGTCCTCAAAGAGGGCCACGGCCCGCTGCGATTCCGCCTGCGCTTCGTCGAAATTGCCCATCCTGCGCAGCGTCGAACTGATGCGCGCGATGCTGCTAGCAACTGCGGCCGCCGCTCGAACATCGTTTGGATCGGCCCGCGCCGCTTCCTCGCGCAACGCCAGCGCGCGCCGGTGCGACGACAGCGCCTCAGTGTAAGTTCCCATGCGAGCCATCACCCAGCCGAGATCGCTGTAATCGAACCAGAGGTCGAGCTTCGCCCGCATGTTGGACGGATTTCGCGCGCTCAGCCGTTCGTCGATGGCGCGGGCGCGCTCATAGGCATCGCGGCTCTCCTGGTATCGCTGCGATACGCCCAGCAGCGCCGCCAGTTTTTTCTCCGCCAATGCCAGCGACCGTTCCGCCTCCGCGAGTCCGGGCTGCAGCTCGACCAGTTTGCGCGTTAATTCCAAGCCTCGCTGCCGTAAGGGGATGGCTTCGGCGTACTTGCGCTCACCAGTGAGCGAGTCGGCCACTCCGTCATTGGCCGCAATCAGATCCTGCATCGAGGCGATGTCGGAAGGTTGGTCCCGAAAAGCGGCCTCCGCCTGCGCCAGGCTCTTCCGGGCCATATCCGAGGCCTTCTGAAGCTGCCCGCTTACCCCGTAGGTTCTGCCCAATTCGTTCATAACCCGGTAAACGTCGCGGCGCAAGGAACGGTCGGAGGGCGCCCGCGCCGACAAACGCCCCAGGATCTCCTCCGCTTTCTGAAAACTAGCCAACGCCGCCGCAACTTGGCCCAGGTTGGATTCGCCCACGTAGCCTTGCACCATGCCGACGCGCTCATAGCCCAGCGCCACTTCGCGCTGAAGGCCCGCATCGTTGCCGGCATCGCGCGCCAGGCTCTGCAGGTATTCGAGGGCGCGGCGCACCAATAACTCCTGGGCAGCCGTGGAACCAGGCAACCTCGCGATGGCGTCGTCCAGCTCAAACATCACCGAATGCGCCAGGCTTCGCACCTGCTGGAACCGCCGCTCCGCGCGCCGCGCTTCCCACCACGTGGCCGCCGCGAAGCTCAAGATCAGCGCGAGCGCCGCCGCCGCCGCCGGCAGCAGTACGCGATGGCGGCGCAGCAGCTTTCCCGCACGGTACCGCAGCGTGGCCGGACGCGCCTTTACGGGCCGCCCATCAAGGTGCCGCCGCACGTCGTCCGCCAGCTCCTGCACGCCGGCATACCGCAGCCGCGCATCCTTGGCCAGCGCTTTCGCGACGATCCGTTCCAGGTCGCCGGAGAGACTCCGCCGCAGGCGCTCGGGCGTGCTCGATCGCAGCTCCGCCGCTTCGGCAGTCCCGCTGCCCGCCGCTTGCGCCAGCGCCACCGGCTGCTGTTCCGAGATCACCCACACCAGCTCGATGTACGATCCAGCCGGAACTTCGTAGGGCCGGCATCCGGCCAGCAGCTCGTAGAGAATCACTCCCAGCGAGTAGACGTCGCTCAATACCGTGTAAGGCTCTCCGCGCGCCTGCTCGGGACTGGCATAGGCGGGCGTCATAATAGGAAATCCGGCTTGGGTGATTTCCTCCGCGCCTTCGCCCGCGCCGTTCCCGGCGCTGAGCACCTGGCCTATTCCGAAATCCAGCAGATGCGGCGTGCCCTGCGCGGTCACCAGGATGTTGCCCGGCTTCAGATCGCGATGCACGATGAGCTGCTGGTGAGCATACGCCACCGCATCGCACACCATCAGAAACAGCCCGAGCCGCTGGGTGACGCTCAGCGTATTGCGGTCGCAGTAGTCCAGCAGGCCCTGGCCCTCAATGTACTCCATGATGAAGTAGGGCTGGCCATCTTCGGTTGCGCCGGCATCCAGCAGCCGCGCGATGCCGGGGTGCTCGAGTTGCGCCAGAATCTGCCGCTCGCGCCGGAAGCGGCGTTGCATGGTCGCGTCGTGGCGCCCGCTGGTGATCAGCTTGATGGCTGCCTGCTTGCGGAACTGCCCGTCGGCCCGTTCGCCCAGGTAGACCACGCCCATGCCGCCCCGGCCCAGCTCGCGCAGCACGCGATAGGCGCCAATCGCCGCGGGCGGCGGCGCTTCCATCCGCGGACGCCCTGGCGCATCTCCGGTGTTGAGCAAGGTGTCCGCCCCGGCCTCGAAGGCCAGCAGCGCTTCCACTTCGCGGCGCAGATCCACATCGCCGCCGCAGAGAAGATCGAGCGCCGCCGGCCGCTCCGCCGGGTCCGTCTCCAGCGCGCCGGCCAGCACGCCTTTGATCTGGCCCCACCGTTCCGAGGTCATGGCATCGCAGGCCCCTCCATCTGCTGGACCAGCCACAGACGCGCGGTTACCCATTCCCGTTTCACGGTGGCCGGTGAGATGCCCATCACCTCGGCGGTCTCTTCAATCGAAAGCCCGCCGAAGTAGCGCAGCTCCACCACCCGGCCCTGTTGCGGGTCGAGTTGCGTCAGCTTGTCGAGCGATTGGTCCAGGTCCAGCAGGTCCACCCGCGGATTAGTGAATACTCCCAAAGCGTCGTCCAGCGTGACGGCTTCCGCAAAGCCTTCGCGTTTGGCTGCTTTGTAGGCCTTGGCGTGGTTGATCAGGATGCGCCGCATCATGGTGGCCGCGATGCCCACGAAGTGCGCGCGGTTCTGCCAATCGACGGCGCGTTGATCCACCAGCCGGATGTAGGCTTCGTGCACCAGCGCCGTCGGCTGCAGGGTGTGGCCGGAACGTTCCGCCGCCAGCAAGTGCCGCGCCAGCCGGCGCAGCTCGTCGTAGAGAACCGGCGTCATGGCGTCCAGAGCGGACTTATCCCCTTGACGCCCGTTCACCAGCAGTTGAGTGAAATCTTGTGGCGCCAACGCGGCACCCCCTCAGATCCTTCCATTCTACCGGAACGCAGCAGTTGAGTGAATTCCTGTGGCGCCAACACGGCGCCCCTGAGATCCTTAATTCTTCCGAAAACAGTTTGAGCCGGTTCGTGGCGGATTGTTGCGTTCTCTTGCAGAAGGGTTTTTCAGAAAGAAGGAAAACACATGAAAGTCAAGACGAATGTCAAGGCCGGGGGCCGTTCTGCGAACCACAACCAGAGCGGGCTAGCGGTCAAACCCAAGGTGAAGGCCGGAATCCAGGGCCATTCGCCGAGTTCGATGCATTGCGACCGCACCTCGAAAGGAAGAAGCCAATGAAAAACCAACGACATGACAATACTTACCGGCAACCGTTCCTAAGCAGCGGACTGTCTCGGCTCAGAACAGTCCTGATTGCCCTCAGTCTGGGATTCACGCTGGGCTCTTCGTTCGCCCAGGCCCAAATCTTTGCTCCGGCGCCACCGGCGGGTTTCGACCCGTTGGGCGCCACGAACGAAGAGCGCGCGTATTACGGATATCCACCCGCGCCGGACAAAAGCCACACCGCTGAATACGCCGCCTGGGCAAGGATGGTGAGAGCGGATAAGAGGAGAATCACGGATCTGACAGTACACACGACCAATTTGAGGCACAACGCGGGCATGGGTGTGCAGACGAGCAACGGCACAGCCACCAGCACAAGTTGGAGCGGCTACGCTGTGGCTGCGGCGCAAGGTACGTACCAGGGAACGAGCGATGCGGACAGTGTGGTGACAGGCCAGTGGATGGTGCCGGCTGCGGGCGCCGAGAATTGCAGCAATGGGCCGCTTTACGCGTCCCAGTGGATCGGTTTTGACGGGTTGGGAAGTCTTTATCCGGGCGGCTCGGGAAGTACTGACGTTCTTCAGGCCGGTACCGAGATAGGGGTTCTTCAGGGCGCAGGAGGAGCCTGTCTGACTCCTTTCTACCAGGCTTGGTACGAGTGGTACACCCCTGGCTGCACGATCGACACGGCCAACGAACCATGTAGTGCGTACACCCTGAGCATGACCGTCAACCCCGGCGACCTCATGACTGTGGAGGTTTGGTACACACCGGCGGCTCCTAACGGACATGTCTCCATCGTGAACTCTACCACTGGGCAATCGGCAAACCTTTCGTTCAGTCAACCTGCCGGTTACCCCTATACCCAATATCGGGGCGATTCGGCCGAATGGGTCGTGGAAGCGCCGAGCATCGACGGCGTCGTGCAGCATCTCGCCAATTATGTGTCTGTCCCTATGACGGATGCTTTCGGATTAGGCAACACTGGATACATTAATCCGTCGTCAGGCCCCTCGGGTTCGACCATCCTGCCCATCTACATGATTTGTCCGCCCGGGAGCCCGGCCTCCTTGTGTACGAGTAATGAAACGATATCCCTCGCTCAATTGCAAGGAACATTGGATCTGTGGTTCCGCTGGCATTAGGCCGCGAATGTAACCATCGGCGCCCTTTGGGGAGGCGGTGTCGGGTTGGCCGCTGCCCGAAGATCCGGACGATCGTCGTTTGGAAGAGCTGTTGTTCCCCAACGGCGCCGGACGCCCCAGCACGTCGGCGCGGTCATTGCCGGCTTTCGCCGCGATCCGCCAGGCAGTTGCACGCGCACAGGCATCTGATCCACCTCCCGGCAATAAAGCCGGAGGCTACTCCCGCGTTTGTCTTCCCCCGGTGGCCAGCGAGTGGCGATGGCGAGCAACGACAACACGGCGTAGATGTTGAGGGCTGGCAATTCAGGCTGGAAACCCGAGACAAGAGCGGGCCGTCAGGAAGCGCGCGCGGTTCCGCCGATCGACGGCGCGTTGATCCACCAGCCGGATGTAGGCTTCGTGTACCAGCGCCGTCGGCTACAAGGTGTGGCTGGTCGCTCCACCTGCCGCTCCATCCGGCGCTCCGCCGCCAGCAGCCCGCCGCGCCAGCCGGCGCAGCTCGCGCCAGCCGGCGCAGCTCGCGGTAGAGAACCGGCGTCATGGCGTCCGGAGCGGACTTATCGCCTTTACGCCCGTTCACCAGCCGTTGAGTGAATTCCTGTGGCGCCAACACGGCGCCTCCTGAGATCCTTCAATTCTTCCGAAAACGCTTGAGCCGATTCGTGGCGGATTGTTGCGTTCTCTTGTAGAAGGATTTTTCAGTTAAGAAAGGAACCACATGAAAGATAAGACGAATGTCAAGGCCGGGGGCCGTTCTCTGAACCACAACCAGAGCGGGCTGGCGGTCAAATCCCAGGTGAAGGCCGGGGGCCGTTCACCGAACCATAACCAGAGCGGGCTGGCCGTCAAGTCCAAAGTGAAGGCCGGGGGCCGTGAACTGAACCATAACCAGAGCGGGCTGGCCGTCAAATCCAAGGTGAAGGCCGGGGGCCGTTCAGCGAACCATAACCAGAGCGGGCTGGCCGTCAAGTCCAGGTGAATGCTGGAGGCATGGGTATGAGCCGCAACCGGCGGGTAGGGCGTCTAGCATGAGGTTCTCGCCCGAGACGTCGCTGTTGCGGGCGTGTCTCATGCCTCCGCGTAATTGCCATGTCCACCTCCTTCTCCCGAACGTTGCGGCTGCTTAGCGCCGACCGCGCGCGCCTCTCTGGCGCCGGCTTGTTGGCTGCCGGAGGCTTGCTGAGCGCGTGGTGCGTCTGGTCTTTGCTCACGCACGTCACTCTTTACGAAGTCACATCCACTGCGCGAATCGAGGTGGATCGCGCCATCTATCCCATTCAATCTCCGATGCCCGGTCGCGTAACCCGCACCTATCTGGCGGTAGGCCGCGAGGTGCAGACCGGCGATTTGCTGGTGGAACTGGACGCATCCCCGGAACGGCTTCAGGCGCGTGAGGAGCGGGCGCGGCTGGCGGCCCTTTCACCCCAAGTGGAGGCCCTGCGACGGCAGATTGCCGCCGAGGAGAGCGCCCGCGCAGCCGAGCAGCAGGCCTCGCAGGTGGCAGCCGAGGAGGCGCGCGCCAATGCCCGGCAGGCGGAAGCTCCGGCTAGCTATAACGCCGCCGAAGAAGATCGGCTGCGGCAGTTGCACGCCGAGGGGCTGATCGGCGAACAGGAATACCAGCGGGGGCGCGCCGCCGCCCAGCAGAGCCGCTTCACCGCCGAGCGCGAGCAGATCGCCGTGCGCCGGATTGAACAGGAGCAGCGCACGCGCGAATTTGAACGCGATAGCCGCGTTCGCGCGCTCGAGGCCGAGATCACGCGGCTGGAAGGCCAGATGGGCGCAAGCCGGGCCACCACCGAGCGGCTGGAGAATGAGATCGAGCGGCGCGCGATTCGGGCCCCGGTCTCGGGGCGCGTGGGCGAGACCTCCTCGTTGCGAGCCGGTTCCGTGCTGCACGAAGGCGATCGGGTGGCCGCCATCGTTCCCCAGGGAAATCTGGCCATCGTGGCACAGTTCGCCCCGTCGGCGGCGCTGGGCCATATCGCGCCCGGCCAGCATGCCGAGGTGCGCCTGGACGGTTTTCCCTGGACGCAGTACGGATCGGTGCAGGCCTCGGTGTTGCGCGTGGCGACGGAGGTGCGCGACGGCACGGTGCGGGTGGATCTGGCGGTGGACAATTCCCGGCCCACGCGCATCCCGTTGCAACATGGTCTGCCCGGAAGCGTCGAGGTAGCGGTGGAGCGCGTGACGCCGGCCGCGCTGATGCTGCGTACAGCCGGGCGCCTGCTGGCCGCGCCGCGCAATGTGGAAACCAGCCAGAAGCCCGGCGGCCAGTAAGCATGAAGCGTTATCTTATTCCCGAGGCGATCCAAACGTCCGCCATGGATTGCGGACCCGCATCGCTCAAGGCGCTGCTGGAAGGGTTCGGCATTCACGCTTCGTATGGGCGCCTGCGGGAAGCCTGCCAGACGGATGTGGACGGCGCCTCGATCGACCAGGTGGAGGATGCCGCTGTCCGCCTGGGCCTGGACGCTACCCAGGTGATGACGCCGCTCGATCACCTGCTTGCTCCGGAGGCTGACTTGCTGCCGGCCATGGTAGTCGTACAGCGGCCGAGTGGCGCTACGCATTTCGTGGTGATCTGGCGGCGGCACGGAGCATGGGTGCAGATCATGGATCCGGCGGTGGGCCGCTGCTGGATGCGCGCGCCGCGCATCCAGAAAGATGTTTATGCCCACACGCAGGCGGTCGCCGCGGAGGCCTGGCGCGAATGGGCTGGTTCCGATTCGTTCCTCAATCCGCTGCGCGGACGCCTGCGCCGCGCGGGGGCCGCGCCGAAAGCCCTCGTCGACTGGGCGCTGCGCGACCCGGGCCCGAGTTCGCTGGCACGCCTGGATGCCGCCACCCGAATGACGGGCGCGCTGATTGCCGCGGGCGCGCTGGCGCGGGGACCCGAAGCTGCCCGGCTTCTGGCAAAGCTGGCGGCGGCGAGCGAGGAGATCCCGGACGAATACTGGTCGGCTGGTCTCGACCGCGAGAAGCCGGAAAACGTAAGTCTGCGCGGCGCCGTATTGATCCAGGTCCGCGGCCGCAGCGCTTCACCCGCGGCCGGGCCCCTCTCGCCCGAACTGGCCGCGGCCTTATCCGAAAAACCCGCGCGTCCGGGAATGGATCTGCTAAGGGCGTTGCGCGCCGACGGCTTCCTTACCCCCGCGCTGGCGGCGGGGGCCCTGGCGATCGCCGCGGCGGGCTTGGTAATGGAAGCGGTTCTGTTGCGCGGATTCTTCGACCTGGGGCGCGAGTTGACCACGGCCGGTCAACGGATGGCGGCAGCCGCCGCGCTGCTGGTCTTCTTGGGCGCTCTGCTCGCCCTGGATTTCACTCTGGCCGGTTCCATCCTGCGCATGGGCCGCAGACTTGAGGCGCACCTGCGGCTGGCGTTTCTTGCCAAGATCCCGCGCCTAACCGACCGCTATTTCCAAAGCCGCCCGGTTTCCGACATGGGTGAGCGCTGCCACAACGTGCATCAGTTGCGGCAGGCTCCGGAACTGGCGGCCACGTTCCTGCGCAACCTGTTCGGCATGGCTTTGACGGTGGCGGCGATCGGATGGCTATACCCGGAATCGGTGTGGGCGGCGACGGCCGTCGCGGGGGTCGCGATCGGCATTCCGCTGCTCGCCCAGCCCGTGCTGGCAGAGCGCGACCTACGCGTGCGCACCCATGCCGGCGCGCTCACCCGTTACTACCTGGATGCTTTGCTGGGTCTGACGGCCATCCGGGCGCACAGCGCCGAGCGCATTGTGCGCCGGGAACAACTGCTGCTGTTGACCGAGTGGGCGCGCGCGGCGTTCGGGCTGCAACGCACCGTGGTGGCCGTCGAAGGACTGCAATTCGGGCTCAGTCTGGCGGCGGCCGCGTGGCTGGTCTGGAGCCGCCTGCGGCGTGGCGGCGATGGCCAAACAAGCGGCATGCTGCTGCTGATTTACTGGGTCCTGAATCTGCCGGTGATGGGTGAAGAAGCCGCGGGGGTTCTTTGGCAGTATCCGCTGCATCGCAATACCGTGCTGCGGCTGCTGGAGCCGCTGAACGCTCCGGAAGAACCGATGGCGGAGCGCGCCGCCGGGCGCGCTCCCGAGGGTGCGGCAAGTATCCGGATGGATGGCGTGACGGTACGGGCCGCGGGCAACAACATTCTCGAAAACATCACGCTCGATCTGCCGGCCGGAACACACGCCGCCATCGTAGGTCGATCCGGCGCCGGAAAATCCAGCCTGGTGGGGCTGCTGCTCGGTTGGCATCGCCCGGCTGCCGGCGCCGTTCTGGTGGATGGCCGCCCGCTCGATGCGGCTGCGCTCGAAGATCTGCGGCGCCATACCGCCTGGATCGATCCCCAGGTGCGGCTCTGGAATCGCAGCCTGTTCGACAACCTGCGTTACGGCGCGGGCGATTCGCCGGCCGGAGTGGAAGAGATCCTGGATGGGGCCGATCTGGGACGGGTAATCCAAAACCTGCCGGACGGAATGCAGACCAGGCTGGGTGAAGGCGGCGGGCTGCTTTCGGCCGGCGAGGGACAGCGGGTCCGCATGGGCCGGGCCATGGCGCGCGACAAGGTGCGGCTGGTGATTCTCGACGAGGCGGCCCTCGGCTTGGATCGCGGCTGCCGTAGCGCCATGCTGGAACGCGCACGGGAACGCTGGAAGAGTGCGACGCTGATCGCGATTACCCATGACGTGGGCGATACGCTGGAATTTGACCGCGTACTGATAGTCGAGAACGGCCGCATCGCGGAAGACGACGCGCCGCACGCGCTAGCGGCTCAGCCCGAATCGCAGTACCGGCAACTGCTGGATGCGGAGGATGCACTCCGCCACGGCTTATGGTCGAGCGCGAAATGGCGGCGATGGCGGTTGGAAGGCGGCAAGTTGGACGAGGCCGGGAGAAAGGGGAGTTATGCCCGATCGGTTCGCTGAAGCGCTGTGGCCCGCGCGCGATCTGCCCCAACTTCTGGACGCGCTCGCGCGCAAAGCCGGACTGGACATGCACAGCGCGCAACTGGCCGGCGCGCCGGCCGAACTGGAACGGCTACCCGCCTGGTTGGAGTCGGCCTGCCAGGAAATGGGGGTCGAAACGGAAGCCACCGAGGTGTGGGGATTTCGCATCGAAGCCGCGCTGCGCACGGCGGCGCCGGCGCTGGTTCCGGTGGCAGGCCGCGGTTGGGCCGGGCTGCTCGCAATCCGCGGCGGTGACGCGGTGCTGGTGAGGCCCGATCTGGAGCTGGCGCGCGTACCCCTGACGGAGTTTGCGCGCGCCCTGTATGCAGAACACCGCGAGCCATATTGTGAGGGGATCGACCGGCTGCTGGACGAGTGCGCTGTGGCGCCGCGCCGCCGCGAACGGGCGCGGGACGCGCTGCTGCGGGAACGGCTCCGGGGAACTCTGGTGGCCACCGTGTGGCCGTTGCGCACGCCGCCAGGCGCGAGCTTCCGGCGGCAGTTGGCGGATGCCGGCCTGTTGCGCCGCGCCGCCACGCTGATGGCGGCGCATCTGGCGGAATATTTCTTGTGGATCGCCGCCTGGTACATTCTGGGACGCCAGGCGCTGACGGGCAGGCTCGACCTGGGATGGCTGGCCGCGTGGGCGCTGGCGCTCGCTACCATGATTCCGTTCCGCCTCTGGACTACGTGGACGCAGGGCGCGATCGCAATTTCGGGCGGAGGCATGCTCCGGCAGCGGCTGCTGGACGGAGCGCTGCAGTTGGCCCCGGAAGAGATGCGGCGGGAAGGCGCGGGACGCTTCCTCGGCCGCGCCATTGAGACGGAAAGCATCGATTTCCTGGCGCTCTCCGGGGCAGCGCTGTCCGCTCTGGCCGGCATCGAATTGATAGTCGCCGCATGTGTGCTAATGGCCGGAGCGGCGGGAGGGCTACAGGCGCTGGCGCTGGCAGTGTGGACGGCCGCCGTGCTGGCGCTCGCCTGGCGGTACTACCGGCTGCGAGGGGATTGGACCAGCGCGCGTCTCGGCATGACTCACGAACTGGTGGAGCGAATGACCGGTCACCGTACACGCCTCGCCCAGGAGCCTTCCGCGGAATGGCACCTCGCCGAGGACCAGGCGATGCAGCAGTATCTGACGCTCTCGATGCGCATGGACCGTGCGAGCGCGCGTCTTACCGGTCTCGCGCCGCGAGCCTGGCTGCTCGCCGGCATTGCGGCGCTGGTGCCCGCGTTCCTGGGCGAGAGTGCGTCGCCGGGCGCGCTCGCCGTTTCGATTGGCGGCGTTCTGCTGGGATGGCAGGCGTTCCGCCGCCTCGCGGCCGGCGTCGCCAGCCTGGCCGGCGCAGCGATCTCATGGCGTCAGGCCGCACCCATCTTCCACGCCTCGGCGCGCAGCCTCAAAGAAGACAGCGTCTCCACAGCCGCAGCCGCCTGCGCAGCGCCCGCCAGCGTGCCGGTGGTGGATGCCCGCGAGGTTACGTTCGGTTATGCCGGCAGGGAGCGGCGCATCCTGGACGGCGTAAACCTGGAAATCCGGCGCGGTGACTGGATTCTGCTGGAAGGCGAGTCGGGCGGAGGTAAATCCACACTGGTTTCGGTGCTGGCGGGGCTGCGCAAGCCGGATTCCGGACTGTTGCTGGCCGGCGGGCTGGATTATCGGACGCTCGGTTCCAGGGCCTGGCGCCGGCGGGTCGCCGTGGCGCCGCAGCATCACGAAAACCACGTGTTCAGCGGGTCCTTCGCCTTCAATCTTCTGATGGGCCGCATGTGGCCGGCGGGCGAGTCTGAAATCCGCGAAGCCGGGCAGATCTGCCGCGAACTCGGGCTGGGCGCGCTGCTCGAGCGCATGCCCGGAGGCATCATGCAGATGGTCGGCGAAACCGGTTGGCAGCTCTCGCAAGGCGAGCGCAGCCGGATGTTCCTGGCACGAGCGCTATTGCAGAATCCGGAGCTGGTGGCGCTCGATGAGAGCTTCGGTTCGCTGGATCCGGAAAACCTGCGGCAGTGCCTGGAATGCGTGTTGCGGCGTACCAACGCGTTGCTGGTGGTGGCGCATCCATGAGGCTTCGTCATGCAAGAGGATAAGCTGGAACGCGCCCTCGGGCTTCACGAACAAGCCCGCGCCTTGCAGGGTTCGAGGGACCTCGCCGGGGCGGAGGCGAGTTGCCGCGAGGCGCTGGCGCTAATTGAAGAGCTTGATGGGCCGGTGCATCCCGATGTGGCGAACCTGCTTCACTCCCTGGGCTCGATCTTGGAACAGCAGGGCCGGTATGACGATGCCGGGGCCTGCGCCAGCCGCGCCGTGGCCATCATGGACGAAATCGCGGACCTGGTGGAAGGCCCGGAGGCGGCGCTGATTCTGATTCAGTCGCTGGGGCTGCTGGGGACGGCGCAGCGGCAGAAGGGACGATATCGAGATGCCGAGCCGCCCCTGCTGCGGGCTGTCGAGTTGAGCGAATCGTACTCCGATTGCGAAGTGCTGGCGACAGCGCTCAACGACCTCGGGGTTCTCTACAAGTACAGCGGAAAGTTCGCGGAGGCGGAACGCGTATACGGCCGCGCACTGGCGCTCGCGCGCGAACGGCACGGAGATATTCATCCGCTGGTGGCGACGCTGTATCACAATCGCGGGGGACTGGAGCACGCTCGCGGCCGATTCGAGGCCGCCGAGGCGCCGGCGCGCCGTGCCTGGGAGATCCGCCGCGAGCTTCTGGGAGTGGAGCATCCCGACACTCTGGCGGACGCCTGCGCGTATGCCGGAGTGCTGGACGGGCTGGGGCGATACGCGGAGTCGCGTCCCCTGTACGAACACGCGCTCCGCGTCTACCGGCAGATCTACGGGCGGGAGCACTTCGAAATCGCCGCGACGCTGCACAACCTGGCGGGCGTCGATTTCGCCGAAGGCGACCCGAAGAGGGCGTCGCGGCGATATCGCCATGCATTGCGGATCAAGGAGCGTCTGTTGGGGCGCGACCATCCGGAATGGGCGTTGACGGCCAACAACCTGTGTACGGTTCTGCATGAATCCGGCAGGGACCGGGAAGCGGAACCTCTTCTTCTGCGGGCAATTGCCGCTCTGGAGCGCGCTCTGGAACCCGGCCATCCGCTGCTAGCCCTCAGCCGAGCCAATCTCGAAGCCGCCCGCGGTGGATCGGGAGATTGACCGTGGCCGGGATGAACGGCGCAACCTATATTACGGCCGGCGGCACAGCCGGCTTCATGTCTACTGATCGGCTGCGCCCTCCTCGCCGCTAGGACTGCGTCGTGGCGCACGCACTCATGCGTGCAGCGTTCACACTCTTGTGAACGCGACATGTGTCACTGCTCCTCCGGACTCGGCGCCGCGCGAGTTTCCGGCAGCAAGCTCGCTAAATCCGAACGCCACGGCGCCGATCGATTGCCCATCAACGCACGAATCTGGCCCGGCTTCACCGGAACCGGCAGGTGCAGCGCTTCCGCCGCGCGCGCCAGGGCCAGCGCAAGACCGGCCGGAATGGGCAGGAAAATGGTTCGCTGCCCCGCCTCCGCTTTGATGGCGCGCACCAGCTCGCGGTAGCTCGGCTGCTTTTCATAGAAGAGATTGAACGCGCCGGTGCGTTCCCCCTCGATCACGACCGTAGCCGCTTCCAGAAAATGCTCGATGCGGATCACCGCGGTCGGCTGCAATCCATTCCCGATCACCGGCACGACCGGCATTCGCAGCAGCGCCGCACGCTGCTTCCGGTACAGGCCGCCGTCGCCCATCACCAGGCCTGGACGCATGACCGTTTCAAACATCCGCTCCATCTCGAACTTGGTCTGGCCATATTCGGATTCGGCTCCGGCGTGCGCCGAATAAGAACTGAGCAGGACTTGCAAGCGCGCGCCCTGCGCTGCCGCCGCATCGAACCACGCGCGCGTGCCATCCACGTTCTTGCGGCGCGCGCCCGCGGTGAAATCGTGCGCGCAGTGAATCACGGCGTCCATTCCGGCGAAGACCGCTGCATCGAACGGTCCGCCGAGCTGCATTTCGCTCCGGCTCGATCCGCGCACCTCGTGGCCGCGCGCCGCCAGATGCGCCGCCAGAGCGCTGCCCAGAAATCCGCCGATACCGGTAATGAAAATCCTCATGACATCTGCTGCCCGATGCGCCATCGGGACGCCACAGGCCATGGGCCCGCGCCACTAATGAAAATTCTCATGGCAACCGCTGCCCCATGCGCTGCGCGACCCCCCGCCCGATGCGAAGCGCGTTGGCCATAATGGTAAACGTCAAATTCTTCGCCGGCAAGCGCGGGAAGCAGGCGCCATCCACAATGTACACGCCCTGTGTCCCCGCCAGCAGGCCTTCCGCGCTGGTCTCATACGGCCTCTCATACGGCTTCTCACACGGCCTCTCATGCAACCCAGGATTTGCGCGCATCGGCAGCGTGCCCGCGTAGTGCAGCCCGGCCCCGCTGCCCGGCCGCTGAATCAGCGCCGCGTGCGTGACGTAACCCATTTTGCGCAATAGCCGGATCAACCGCCGCTCCACCTCGTGGGGCGGCTCCGGCGCGAATTGCACTTCCAGCTCGCCGGTTGGCCAAAGCCGCACGTAACTCCCGGAGCTTTGCCTGCCGGGATAGAACAGCATCAGCAATCCCATCGCCGGGGCCAAATATTTCGTCCACACCAGGTTGGCGCGAATGGAAAGCGGCAGGCTGAAGACGACGTCCGACCGCAGCGGCCCGGTAGTTCCGTAGAGCGATGCCTGCAGCGGCTCACCCCACTCCGCGTCTTCCGCGACCAGGTTCAGTTGCGCCAGTGAGGTATCGTGTACAGCCAGCGGTTCCCCGATGCGCTGCAAGCGGAAGAACGGAATGCACGCCATGGGATTATCGAGCGCCGGCAGCCGCGTTTGGTAATCGCTATTCGATTCCAGCACGATCCGCGCCGTGTTCAGCGCGCCCGCGCCCAGCAGCAGCTTCCGCCCGCGCGCCACTTCCGCCGCGCCTGTGGCCAGGTTGCGCGAATGCACCTCGACGCCTTCTTCGGTCTCGCGATAGCGCGTCACCAGATGCCCGCTGCGGTATTCAATGGCGCCCGCGCGTATCATCTCATCGATGGTGTAGGCCGGGGTGTAGATCGCCGGATCATGCGGCTTGAAGAACTCCAGATTCCCGTAATCATATGCGGCGCGTCCGTTACGCGGCTCCGTCAGCACGGCGAGCCGCGCCCGCCCCATCGCCATCTTCTCGCGCTCAAACAGCGGCCGCAAGCGTTCGTAGCGCCCCATCAGCTCCGCGAAAAAACTCGAAAGCCGCAGCGGCGGAAGCAGCCCTGCGTCGCGCTCGAAATACGCCGCCAGATCGTCGTTGGCGCCGCTCACGCCGATGTGCGCGGTCAACTCGTCGTAGTATGGCCGCAGCTCCGCGGCCGTCAGCGGGAACCCGGCCAGATCGCGATCCGTGAAGCGGAATACGCCCGCGCCCCAGCCATTCGCCAGCCCGCCTTTAGCCAAACTGATGGCGCCTTCGAACGACTCGCTGGCGACCGGCGCCACCCGCTCCCAATCGCGCACGATGTACGACATGCAGGGCGATTTCAACTTCAGGCTGATGGGCCGCTTCCACAGATTGCGCAGGCTTTCAAAGCGCTCGCCGATCAGCGATGGGAACAAATCCTCCGCGCCGCGGCGCAATTCGTAGGCGTTGCCTGTCAGTTCCGCACACGGCGGCGCATCGTGTCCCACATCGAGGACCAGAATTCCGCGCCCGCGCGCGCCATAAGCCGCGAACGTTGCGCCGGGGCCGGAGCCCACCACAATGAGATCAAACCAGTCCATGACGCCGGACGAGATATTCGCCTTTGACCAGCTTCCACGCGCTACGCAAAGTGGCGACCAGGAGTGCGGCCCACGCGCGCCCGCGCGGTGATTCCGCGTTGGATTCCACGTTGACAAATTCGCCAAGGTAGGCCGGCTGCACTTCAACCAGATAGCACAGAATCTGCATTCTGCGCGCCAGCTCGCCCCCCATGCTGCCACGCAGATCGCCCCGCGGGCCGCGCCGCCGCAATGCGAACTCCACCGCTTCCGCATCCAGGCGGCGCGCCACAACCTTCGCGACCACGTTCGCCATGGCCGGGGATGCCGCTGTGCCCATCTCGCGAAGCGCCGCCTCATGCGAAACCACGTTCGAATCCATGTTGGGCACGGCCGGCGATGCCGCGGCGCCCATCTCGCGAAGCGCCGCCTCGTACCGCGCCACCGTAACGGCGTCCAATGGCGCGCGGAACAGGCACGCGTGGAGGTGGCGCGCTTCCTCGGCGAGGGATGGCGTCCGGTCAGCCACGGGCTTTCCGCACTGTCAGGCTCCAGTGAATCGCGAACAGGCCGTCGAGCGGCTTGAGCGCGCGGTCGATCCCGAAGAACACCCCCGCCAGCGGACGCGGAACCAGACTCCGCAAATTCACGCCGCCGGACATCAGATACGAAAACCACGGCAGATACCGCCACTGCTCCAGCTCAAGCGACGGCGCAATTTTGCGCAGCCGCGCGCGGTCGCGGAAGAAGACCATCCACGCCAGCGCCTGGTTGGAATCGAGCATCGAATGTCCCGCGGGGAAGCTCCAATCGCTGGCGCGGTCGTTATACGGCTCGGGATGGAACACGGAAAAGAAGAAGCGCGCAAACGGCGTGTGGGTCTCGTCCACCATCGAAATCACGCCTCCAGGCGCCAGTACGCGGTCGGCTTCGCGCAGAAAGCTCGCAACGTCCGGAATGTGATGGAAAACGTGCGTCAGCAGCAGCGCGCGCACGGAATTGGCGGCAAACGGAAGCGCGCGCCCATCGAGTACCAGATCGACGTTGCCGGGCGTGACATCGGAGGTGATAATCTCCGGCCGCCGGTCGCGAATGAAGCTCGACCCGCTGCCGATTTCCACCACCGCCTTCGCGCGCAGCTCGGGCGGAACGCTATCGGCATCGGCCAGCAACAGGTCGTACCACAGGTTATAGCAGCGCTTCACGGCGGGCTTGGAATCGATCATGGCGCGCTGCGCCGCGAACCATTCCGAAGAGCCCATTTCCAGGCCCTTGAGGCTGCCGTGCTGCAACACGCCGTTCATCGAGGCAAATCGGATTCGGCGCCGGGAGCTCGGGGCGCGGCAAGCGGATCGACGGCTTCCGGGGGAAGTGTGGAACCGCCGCCACCGGTGAAAATGAGGTCGCGCTGCACCAGAAAATTCGCCAGAAACAGAATGCCTTCCGCCAGCAGCTTCGCCTTCAAAACGCCGATGGAAAGATGCGCAGTAAATAGCACGATCATCCCGTATGAGATGGTCCCCGAGACCGCCACCAGCGCCATATATTCCAGAAACTCGCGCCATACCCAGCCGCGCGAGTTGAACACCATGCGCTTGACCGTGGCGAAGTTGAAGGTCATCGCGCCGATGCGGCCGATCACCTGGCTGGTCAGCTTGTTGCCCGTATACAGGTAGCAGGCGCTGAACAGCAGGTTGTCGATGACCGCCGTGAACATGGAGATCAGCGCGAACCGCAGCAGCACGAAATAAATCCGCATGGAATCGAGCAGCGGATTGAAGTGCGACGATGCGTTCCCATCCAGATAAATGGTTCGAATGGGCTGCTCGACGACAGTCACGCGCTGGTTGCGCGTGAGCAGCAGCATATCGAGCTCAAACTCATATCCCTGCGACGGGGTCTTCAGCAGATCCGGCAGCAGGCGCGCGGGAATGGCGCGCAAGCCCGTCTGCGTATCCGAGAGCCGCTGTCCCGCTACGATGCGCATCACTATTTTGGTTGCATTGTTCCCCAGTCTGCTGCGGAACGGCACGCGCTCGGAAAATTGCCGCGCGCCCATCACCAGAGCCCCAGGATGCGCGCCAGCCATATGAGCGACGGCGAGGATATCTTCGGGCGCATGCTGCCCATCGGCATCGGCCGTGACCACGGCGGCAATGTCCGGAGCCTCGCACAATATGGCATTGATGCCGGTCTTCAGCGCCGCGCCCTTGCCCAGGTTGATGGCATGACGGCAGACGCGAACCTGCGGGTGCGCGGCAGCTTCGTCGAAGCGCGAGCGGAACCAAACGCCGCTGCCGTCGTCGACGACGACGATGCGACCGACGCCGAGCCGGATGAGATCGGAAACCAGCACGGGAAAATCCGGTCCAGGCTTATACGCGGGGATCAGCACTGCAAAAGCCGGGTGCGTCATCCAAGTCGCATTCTAGCAAACGGGCATTAGCGGTTTACCGATGCGGCGGGGGCCATGGCTAGCCAATTAGCGTCACGCACAGACGACACTCGAAAAGCCCGAGCGCTAAGAGCGGCTCGGGACACCGCAGGCCATGGGCACACGCCACAACACGTCAGTCTTTCTCCCGCTTCGGGAACTTCTTGAACATCTCCTCCACCGAGTGCTCCAGCTTCTTATCGTTCTTGTCCGCGCTCTTCGACACACTGTCGGATGCCTCGCCGCGGAAAATCAATTGCTTTGTACTTCCATCGAAAATATCCACAGTCAGCTTGCCCACCCGCTCCGGAATTACCTCGGCGGCCTCCGTCCCCATGCCCCACCAGCGCGCTCGCCAGCCCCAACCCGGGTAACCGGTGTAGAACGCTTCCAGGGTGTCATGCTCCGCAACCCGGCCAAAGGCCGATACGGCCGCGTCTCCGCCGGATTCCACTTTGGACCATCCCCTGGCGGCCAGCGCGAGGTCCACCGCGCTGGTGATGCGGTTGTGCCACAGAGGGTCACCCGCGTTGACGCCGATCCACGAATAAGTTTGGTATCTGCCAAAATCGACGTTGTGATCGTAATCCGTGTGGACCGCCGCATACACAAGGCATGACGACGCGAGCAGCACGGCTGTTAAATATAGAAGGTTTTTCATAGGTTTCTCGAACTCCGGTAACCTAATATGCATCCACCGCGCCAAAGTAAGGGGAAGTTAGCAAACAACATGGACACTCTCCCGGAATTTGCTTGCGCGGGCTAGGCAACATCGTGCGGTCCCAGGCCGGATGAACGTGTGCGAAAGGCCGTCAGGGGGCGCCTTTCAGCTCTGAAGCAGACTGCTCTCGCGTGGACCTTATCACCCACGTTATGATACGCTCGCCTCGAACATTTGTCCCGGATTATTGTCTGACGCCGCCTAAGTACCCGGAACTGAGTGACAGCCAGGGCGCGGCAGCATGGCATCCTGCGCGGCATAGCCTACTTGGTTGCCAACTAATGCTGTCTCTAATTGACCCGGCTCCGCCGTTTCAATCTGCCTTTCCCGACAAAGCCCTTCAATTTGCCGATCTCGAAGCTCTTTCCCCACACCTTTTCGACTTCAAACCGTTTTCCGACAGCGATCGTAAACCTCTTGCCGCCCGGCGCCGGGGCATTGATCTCATGGGTGGTCTCCACCGCCTTCGACTCCGTCAACCGCCGCAGAATCGTGTGAATATTCGCCAGAGGATTCGAGTAAGATTTTATATCGAATCCCTTCTGCTCCAAGCGGTCGCGGATCTCCGAAGCGGTGAGTGGTTCGCCCGCTTCCGTCAGGATGGCACGAATGCTATCCGTCATCCCGCCCGGCGCGGTCTCCGTTTCCTCGCTCGCGGGCAGTGTCAGCGGCTCCTCGCCAACCAACGGCGCGATGGCATTCATGGTTTGGATCAACGCGGCGATCTGCCGGTCGCAATGGATGGCTGCCTGCTGCAGGCCGGCTTTTTCCTCGTGCACCTTCTGCAGCTCGGCTTTGGCGTTCTCGAACCAGGATTGGTAGTCGATAGGCATTACACAGTCAATGTATCATGTGCAAAGGTTATGTGCAATACTTATTTTGCACGAAGGGATCGGCGTCCGCCGTCATGCGGTAAGAATATGGCGGCCCAGGGGAAGCATCGAGCGCCGGATAAAATCGGCGGTGGTGGCCGCGCCCACGTGCATCGCAAGCTGTGTCGCGAATATCCTCGGCTCGGAGGAAAGGGCGCGCAGCGCACGCCGCCGCAGCCAGGCGGAGCGATCCATGGACAACATCAGAGCGGCCATGAAAGCAGGCCGCCGCGCCAATTGGCGGTGAGCGGCGGCATACGTCCTCAAGTCGCCATCCGCCAAGGCCGCAGCTAGCGCCATACCCTGCTCGAAGCCGAGCCGCAGGCCTTCGCCGGTGATTGCATCCACCGATCCGGAGGCGTCGCCCACCAGCACGACGCGGCCGCGATAGACCCGCGCCAGCCGACGGGTAGCCGATACCGCGCCGCGCTCCGTTGTGGTAGCCGCGGCGCTCTGCAATCGGCCGGAAAGCTCCGGAAACATCGGCAGAACCTCATCCAAGCGCAGGCGTGAATTGCGCGAGATCGCAACCACGCAGATTTCATCGCGGCCGATCGGCGTCACGTAGATCTGGCAGCCGGAGCCCCAATAGATTTCGACGCAATCCGTCCAAGGCGCAATTCGATAGTGGCGGCGGAAGCCGAAGCGCAAAGACGCTGATCGCGCGTTCTCCAGTCCGGCCCATTGGCGTACGCGCGAGTTCTCTCCGTCGGCGCCCACCACCCAGCGGCATTCCACCGCGCCGCCATTCAGCATCACTCCGGTTCCGGACAATCCTTTCACCCGGGCTCCCCACAGCAATGTCGCGCCCGTGTCCTCTGCGCGGTCGATGAGCGACTGGTGAAGATGCGTTCGGCGAATGCCGGCTCCGGTCCCGTTAGGGAAACTGGCGTCCACCGAAGAGCCGCCGCCCACGAAGCGAATCCCGCGAAACGGGAAGGAATGTTGGGGATTAAGCGTGACGCCCAGTCGCGCGAGCGCCGCCAACCCATCCGGCATCAGGCCTTCGCCGCAAGTCTTGTCGATGGGCGGCAAGGCGGGGTCCGCCACTGTCACGCCAAAGCCTTGGCCGCGCAAGGCGATGGCGGCAGCTAATCCTGCCGGTCCTCCGCCAACGATAAAAACGTCGGTCTGTTTGGGAATCTGATGCGGCATCAACCGTCAATCACGTCATTGAGAACCAGGGCGGTTCGAGTTTTCATGCCGCTGCGCAAATAAATTGGAACTCAAGCGATTCCGACGTCGATGCGGAGCCGGGGGTTTCCGGGCAAACGCGGCGGAAGTGAGTCGGATCACAATGCAATGCCTAATGATACCGGCCTTCGATAGAATCCGGCGATCGCAGCGAGTTTTGTTACAGCTGCAACGTTACGCTGAACTGCGTTCGGTTCGCGGGCGATTACCGTCCGGAAGGCCTGAACCGGGCCACGTTAAAGTGGCCGCGGGTTTATCTTTGCGGCAATAGCCGTAAAAAAAGCCAAAAAATCTAAAGCATTCCGGAGAAGGCCAATCCTTCGCCCTGATCGCATTGACATCGAGGTCATCTGCAATGGCTATCGTACACGCGTGCTTTTCCTCACCTTTGGCGAAAGCTGGCGCTTGCCTGGCGGTCAGGACGGGCTTCATGAGCGGCGTAACTCGGGGCGTCAAGCTTGTTATGAAAATCGAGACACGATCCAAACCGCGCCGCCGATCGCGATCACGTCCTCGATCAGGGCGATGGGAAAATCCTTTCCTCCGATCGCTCTTACCAATCGGCTCCGCGCCTCGTAGCCGCCCAACGTTCCCGCTCCCGCGCCGATCACTCCGGCAAGCAGGCCGCCAACCAGAGCCTGGCTTGGCGCGCCAAGTGCGGCTCCGCACAGCGCCCCCGTCACAACCCGGGTGGCGAATCCCGCAGGGGCCTTCCGGCTGGGTGTCTTGGGCAGCTTGTCACTAATCAACTCGCCGATCGCCAGCAGACTCAGAATGTACGGAGTAATGGTCGCCCCCAGAAACGCCAGCCAGGTGTTTTCCAGGTGCAGCCAGCCAATGCGGGCGCCCCAACTGACCACAGCCGGGGCGGTCAAGGAACGAAGTCCGGCAACCACGCCAATGAGGAACGCCAAGACATATGTGGACATGGTTTTCTATTAAATCACATCGCCCGGCCCTCAACCGGAATCTTTACGGAATTTCGAGAATAGCTCCGCGTCGCTGCGGCCTGGTTTCCGTTGAGCGCCGACGTTCATCGCATGATCGAGTCTTTCCGAGCCCGTTCTGTGAGAAGTTCCCTCCGGCGAAAAGGTTGAATCACTCGTCCGCGGAATGCCGCCCTCAGAGACAGAGATTGTCCGAGCCTGGAATGGAACGAAAAGCACGATTCCAAACCGAGCGAGTCTCCGCTGCCTAATCAGGGCTGAAGCTCACATCTTCAGAATTCGGTCGTACTCGTCGTGCGGACCGATGCAGAACCAAAAGAAGTCATTGTCCCTGCGCCTGACATTCTTCCGCGGCTCCGGGACGGACATCCCCGCTTTCTACAGAATCATCGAAATTGTCGTGCCAGTCACGTAGAAGGCTCCATTGGACACTTCACTGACGCGCCCGCTGGCGCCGGCGAATTGCCATCTTACTTTATGAACGGAACAAGTGTGCTTCAAGCCGCCGGTAATAAGGCTGGCTTTAGGCAAGCAACGCGCGCCGAACCGCGTCCGGCTCCCGCGCAATTACCGTCAGGAAGGCCCGGGCGGGGCCGCTGGGGACTCGCCGGCCATGCTCCCAATGTTCCAGGGTCCGTTTGCTCAAACCGAATAACTTGGCAAAATCGCCTTGGGAAAGAGAGATCTTCTCCCGGATCGCCTTGACGTCGATGTTATCCGGGACGTGTACCTCGCAGCCGTGGTTTTCGTTGCCCTTGGCGAAAGCGAGCGCTTGTCTGGCGCTCTCGATCATTCGCTGGCCCGCGGTCGGTTTCCTCTTATTCATCTCGACTCCCTTGTCGTCGTGTAGTTCTTGACTATGTCTGCCAGGACGGTCTTCAAGACACGGCGTTCTTTCGGCGTTAGATCGGTTTTCTCGTTCTTGGCAAAGATGTTGAGCAAGAAGACCGGAATCTCCGTCCCAGCGAAGAATGTTATCACCCGGCAGCCGCCCTCTTTCCCTTGCCCTTTCCGGCGAACCGCAACCTTGGGTGCTGCCCGCGCCCTCGATGATGTCGCCGGCGTCCGGCTTAGCGGCAATCCACGTCACGATGGCAAGCCGTTCCGCGTCGCGCAGTCCCAATGATCGTGCATCCCCAAGGAATGCCGGCGTTGCCACCACGGTATGCACAGTCGATTCGACTATTCGGAACCCTCAAAAAGGGCTTCGGCGAGCCTGCGTCGACGGCTGGCGAAAACGTCATCCCTCTCACCCCGCATCCTTCCAGAACAATTCCGCATCACTCCGCCGCACATAATTAGCATCGAGCCCCGCCGGGTCGCCCGCATCGCCGCGCGCCAGACTCGCCATCGCCAGCCTCGCCACCGCCCCGGCGATCGCGCGCGGAGTCTTCTTTACCACGACTTCCGCGCATTCGAAATCGGGCGAAAGAATCTCCAAATCTCCCTGTGGCAGCGCCTCAAGCCAGGCGGAAAGCTTAGCCACCGTCTCACGCTGAACCAAGCGGCCCGATGCATCGTACACGGCGCCATAAACGTCGCCGCGCCGCGCATCCAGCACCACCGCGCGCAACGGCGCCGAGCCGAAAGACGCGATGGCCTGCAAGTTCGAAACGCCCGCCGCGGGCTTCCCCATGGCTTCGGCCAACCCTTTGATACAGGCCAGCCCGACGCGCACGCCGGTAAACGAACCGGGCCCGGACGCCGCGGCAAAACACTCCACATCCGCTAGTCTCACGCTATTGCGCCGCAGTATCTCCTCCACATACCCAAAGAGCACGTCCGCGTAGCCATCGGGCGCGTGCAGCTCCATCTCATCCAGCGTTCCGGCGCCATGCGGCATCGCTCGATCAAGCGGCATCACTCCGTCAAGCCCCAGGGCGATGCTGCCGTACTCGCCGGTGGTGTCGAGCGCGAGAATCACCGGTTCAGCTGAACAGCCTTGGTCAGCAGGTAAACCTTCCCGTTGCCGTTCATGCCATAGACGCGCAGCAGCAGGATCGCGGGAAAATTGACGGCCAGGCGCGAGGTGGGTTGCATCGTCCCCTGCGCGCCGGCGCCCAGCACGCGATAGCCCTGGTGGTCGGCCGTCACTTCGCCGGTCCAAAGGTACATCATCGATCGCGTCGCCCGCGTCTGCCGCGTAAGCTTCACGGCGAATGGCGCAGCCTTGGCGATGGAAAGATCGTCCGCGGGCGTCTCGATATCGTAGGGAATCTTCTGCGGGTTCGCTTCCAATTCCTGCAGCACGATATCGCGCGATTCGAATTTGTACGAGCGGTTCATGCTCTGCAAGGTTCCTTCGCGCACCACGTGCAGCAGCCAATCGTGCGACGGGTCCGGCGGCGAGCCCGTAAAATGGTCGCCGGAAAACTTCTTGCGCACCGTTTCGCCGGTAGCGGGGTCAATCCAGAACACGTCGTAGCCGTGCTTTTCCACGGTCATTTCTAGCGGTCCCGGCTTCTCGATGTAGACCAGGTATTCGGTATCCTCCAGCGCCAGCGCGCGGCCGCCATCCAGGTTGAAGTAGGGCTCCAGCTCCCAGTGCCGCGTGCCCGAGAGCACGTCGAACCACACGCTCATGGCCTTCGCGTTCGCGGCCTGCGCCTTGCCATCAGGCGCCCCGCCGTCCTGAGCCCCGCTGGTTCCGGACAGCGTCACGTACTGCCCGTCCATGGTGGCGTTCCACAGGCGATGCCGCAGCGTGGCCGCATCCGCGCCGCCAATCTGCAGATTCACCGCGGGAACCGGATAGAGCTGATGCTCAATGGCGCCAACATTGTCGTCGGTATTCCCGTACGCCGCGAAATCCATCCAGCCGTCGTCTAGCAGCGCCGCGGATGTGATGCGCGCCCCGGACGAGCGCGGATGCTGGAAGCCATCCAGCTCCTTCAACGCCGTGCCGATCTCGGTGAGCAGCGCGCGCGCGTCCGGATAGTCCTCGAAATTCTCCACGCCTTGCCAGGTTACGTTCATGGCCGCATAGCGCGCCACCACGTAGCGCACGAAGCGCCGCCGCTGGTCGGGCTTGGGGAAAAGTTTGGTGAGCGTTCCTTCGCCGCCGGCTAAGACCAGATCGGCCGTGATGCCTTTCCGGTTCAGATACCGCACACGGTCGTCGAGCTTGCGGAACTGTTCGAGATTGGGCGAATCGGGCGAGGCGTAGGCCGCATCGGCGCCATCGCCGGTCACCCATCCGCGCAGATGGTTGAACTTCTGCGCCGCGCGCGCATCGGCCATGGCGCGGAATGCGGCATCGTCCAGAAAAGCGAACCGCAGCTCGGTGGCGCCCATCCACAGGTGCGGCTTCAGGCGCTCGGTGTAGGACCAGTGATGCATGTTCGCCGCTTTGATGAAGCCCGGCGCATCCGAATCGGCGGCCGTAAAAGTGCCGGTCTGGTCGTTCAGCGCGGCCACGTTGCTGGTGAGACGGAAGGTCCACTGGCCGCCTTCGGTGGGCGCGAAACGGATCACCATGCGCCTTCCACCGTCCCAATATCCGGGTACGGCGGTGGTGCGGTTGCGCGGCGAGCGCACTTCCGCGCGCAGTTCCACGCTGGCGTATGGAGCCGGGTGCGCGGCCGCATCCTGCTGGCTCAACTCGAACACCAGCTCGCACGGCGAATAGGCGGGCGTGTTGTTGCAGGTGGTGGAGGTTTGGGCCGGAGCGAGTTGCCCCAGCGCCAGCAAACTCAATATGGCGAATCGCATCCGGATGCTTTCATTGTCTAACAGGTTGTCTGCCGTGCCGCGAGCGCTTGATCCAGCCAACCACCGATATCACGCTGCCCACCGTGCAGAGCGCAATCAGACCAACCAGCACCAACTGCACGGCTCCGCTCTGCGCCCAACGCAAAATATCGCGTCCGAACAGCAGCGCCAGCACGCCCAGCGCCGTGAACCGCGCCATGCGCGCCACGCCCGTCACCGCCAACAGCCGGATGCGCGGATATTGCAGCGCGGCCGCCGCCATAATGAACGGCGTAAAAGGAAACGGGGGCGGCGCGATGGACGCCACCACCAGCGCCCACACCGCGTTCTTCTCCACTTTGGCCTTGATGTAGCCGATGCGCTTCCGCGGCAGATAATGCTCCAGCCCTTTCTCGCCCGCGCGCCGCAGAATCACGTCCACCAGCAGGCAACCCAGCACGCTTCCGATGGTGGACATGCCCGCGTAATACAACATTCCGGGCACGCTACGGTAATGCGCCGTCATCGCCACCACCAGCAGATCGTTGCCCAGCGGCGCGAACAGAAACGAGGAATCGAGAATGCCCAGCAGCAGCAATCCGGGCCCTCCAAGATGCCAGAAGAACGCGAATAGCAGCTGCGTGAAGTGCTTCATCAGATGTAGGACAGGCCTCCCGGCCGGGTCTTTCCCGATGCGCCGGAACTTATTCGGATCTCGGCGCTAATTATATAAAACCGCGTCCGTAATAATACGAAGACGACAGGCCGGGATGCCTGTCGTACACTAACCCGGCGGACGGCATCGTACACGCGGCACTATCCGGGCCGCCGCGCAGATCCGCCGCCTGGGCGGCGGCCATCGGCAGCATCGCCGTCGCATGATGGCATGAAATGCAGGCGCCGGCGCGTGGACAGCGGGGTGGCGCACCTAAAGTGGTAACGGGCAAAGCCGCATGGTGATCCTTCAGCCGGATAATCCCCAGGAGCCTGGTGTCCGCGGCAGCGATGTTAGTTGGCCATGCACAGACGGCGCGCGGCGCGGCGCAGCTTGAGCCGCTCGTTAGCCTTCTTTTGCTTCTCGGCCGAAACCAGGGTCTGGCAAGTATCGCAGCGCTTCCGGATGCGGGACTTGGTGACGAATTGCGCGCCGCAACGGCGGCACTGCTTCGTCATGGTTTCTTCGAGCGGAAGAATCCCCGGTTTCTTAGGTAACAGATGGGAATAGTGAAAATCGCAATGACTCATTTGCTGTACCTTGCGTATGTCGATTCAGTTCCGCGCACTGCAAGTATTCTCAAGAGTTCTTGAGACTGGCCCGTTCAGCCAGGGAACCGTGTAGGTGCCTGTATTATACCGCAACTGGTTGATATACGCTTTCGGCGCCGAGTAATTCCCACCGTAAATGATTGATATAAAAGATTAAAATCGTCTCCGGGTAAGCGCCCTTGAGCTGCCCGAAAAGGCGGTCTTCCCACCCCTCGGTGAAGTACGGCTTGGGGTCGATATCCTTGGCGAAGAAGCCGTTTTCGTGGGGCACGCCCAGGCAATCGAGAGCCGCCGCAATCATGTCCAGGTGCGATACCAGCACCGATTGCGCCAGGTCCTTGCCGAAATCCTCGTCGCCTTCCATGATTCGCGCCCAGAACCTCGGCGTGGATTTGCGCAGCGCCTCCGTGTTGACCTTGTGCAAATGGGCCCGTACCTTGAAGCCCTCGTAGATCTGGTAGGTCTTGAGCTTCCCGATGGAAATGCCGCGGACGATCTTGCCGAATGTCTCCTCGCCCAGCCCGCGGAATAATTCCGAAATCTGCATAGAGTGTCAGGGTAGCATGAGCGTTAATGCTGAGGCGCCGCAAGTGGTTGCGCTCACTGCCAGTGGACGATGTTCGCATCTGCCAGCGGTCAAGACGGAGCCGCGACCGTAAGAGCGATTTCCGCAACTGCTGCGAAACTCCACCCTGAGAGGCTGTACTCCGTGTCCATCGGCGGCCGGTCCAGCTTCCCTCACGCAGCCCACTTCAGAAAAAAGTAGACCACCACCCCCGTCACCGAGACATAAAGCCAAACCGGAAACGTCCACCGCGCGATGCGCCGGTGGCTCGAAAACTCGCTCCGCAGTCCATACCAAAGCGCCCCCAGGATCAACGGCAGCGCTGCCATCGACAGCCCTATATGGCTAATCAGTATGAAGAAGTATACCGGCCGGATCCACCCATGGCCGGGGAATAACGTATCTCCGTGGAAGAAGTGATAAGTGACATACGACGCCAGAAACAGCGCCGAAAACACCGTTGCCGTCAACATGAACCGCTTATGGACGGCGCGATTGCCGCGGCGGATGTTGACGTAACCCAGAATCAGGCACAACGCGCTCAACGAATTGAATGAAGCATTAGCGGCCGGCAGCGCGCCCACCCAGTCCGGCGCCGATACCTTGCCTTTGAAGTAGATCAGCCAGATAAGAAATGCCGCGATGGCGGCGCTGAGCGCCATGATCGCCGGCATTGCTTTGCGGGTGGAAGCGGAAGAGCGGAACGAAGCGTTAGCGGCTGGTAGCAAACACCATGTTATCCCAGACGACGACATCGGGTGCTTCGTGGGGCAGGTTGCCAACCGGTTGTCAACCTGCGGCGGATTGCTAATCCGCCTTTGCCGGAGTGTGAATCCCATTGACGGCTCAGAGCCCACGTTTGCGGCCTACTCGCAGGGCGCGTCAAAGCTCGCTACAGCCTTTCCCGAAAACGTGTACAGGCCGACGGCGCCTCTACGGGATGGCGTTCCGCCCGCGTGGACGCCACCAACGGACGCAAGCGCGTTTTATCAGTCCTCATCAGGTCGGGTGGCCCCCGTTAGGTGGCCTGTTTCCGAGTGGCGTCATGCGGACGGAGCGGGCCGACAGATCTATCCGTCGCGACTGCCGACTACGTTTCCGTCCGTTTGCTGGGTGAAGCCGTTGACTGCCGGCCGCCGGGGTTGCGGACCGCGGCGCCGGGGCCTACGGGCAGGGCGGCGTGTCAGGCTTGCTTGGTCGCGCCACGGTTCAGGGCATCCGGCCATTCGGCGCTTTCTCCGCGCGGTATCATATTGTAGTAGGATACTTTGTATGCCGCGCGGCAACCCGTCACCGAAGCTTACGATCACTATAGACCCCGACATTCACCAAAACATCCTTGCGGCGGCCGCCCGCGATGCGGTGAGCGTCTCAGCCTGGATGACCGTCGCGGCGCGCGACGCACTGCAGCGGCGGGCTGGTTTGGCGGCGGTCGCCCTGTGGGAAAAGCAGCACGGACCCCTCACCGCGGAAGAGATGAATGAAGCTCGCCGCAACGTGCGGGCGCAGCTCCGAACGTCGCGAACGGCCCGGCGGCCGGCATGAGCGCCGTCGTCTACGACGCCGCCGTTCTCGTGGCTGCGGATAGAAACGAGCGGCGGGCGTGGGCTGAACACAAGGCCCGTTTGGAACTTGGCGTTATTCCTTTGGTTCCTGCGCCGGTGGTCGCCCAGGTCAGCCGGTCCCCACAACAAGCCCAACTCCGGCGCTTCTTGACTGGGTGCGTGGTCGTTCCTCTTGGCGAGCGCGAAGCCCACGAAGCAGGGCGGCTGCTCGGCATGACTAGAACCGCGGATGTCGTTGACGCCGTCGTGGTGACGCTAGCTCTTCGCCAAAAAGCGATGATTCTCACAAGCGACCGGGACGACATAGAAAGGCTCATCAGGGCTTCTGGCCGCGAAGTCGCTGTGGTCACTGTCTGAGATATGTGGGGCAGCCAATCCTGGCTGCAGCCGGCTTTCAGCCGGCTCTCTCCAATTGCGTACTCGCTGGTTTCTGCCGCAAGAGACGCTCCTGAAGGGATCGTCTGCCGCTCGGTAGGGCAGGTTGTCAACCGGTTGTCAACCTGCGGCGGATTGCTAATCCGCCTTTGCCGGAGTGTGAATCCTCTTGACGGCTCAGAGCCCACGTTTGCCGCGCGTCAAAGTCCGCTACAGCCTTTCCCGAAAACGCGCACAGGCCGACGGCGCCTCTACGTGATGGCGTTTCCGCCCGCGTGGACGCCACCAACGGACCGAAGCGCGTTGGAACGGGAGTAATCTTTGGCTCGCGACGGTCAGCGAGCTTCGTCAATGATTTCGCGTACCTGCTTGACAATCTTCGGATGGAGCGCCGCGCCGCTGTGGAACGGTACTGTAACCCTGAGATTGCCCTTCCCGTAGATGCGATGGCTTCCTTTGGACCGCAAATGTTCGAACCCGGCATGAAGCAGCGCGCGTTCGGCCTCGGTCGCCGTCCACCGAGGCAGTTTAGGCATCCACCTCCACTGCGGTCGTAAGGATCTCACGGCTAAGAAGGAGATCCCGATCGTCGATTGGCAGCGTCTCAAGGTATAGTTCGATGGCCTCTTTGATGTTCGCGATCGCTTCTTCCAGGGTGCTCCCTTGAGACTGGCACCCCTTCAACTCGGGACACCAGGCATAAAAACCCCTGTCGTCCTTTTCGATAACCACACTTGCCTTGCGAACCATACCCACCAGTCTACGCCCAAGGGGCCTTCCCTGCCGACACCGATTCAGAGGATCCCCGCATTCCCCAGCCCCGGTAGACGCGCCGGACTTCGACTGCGAGCGCTGGTCTGGACGCCGAGGACGGGGTCGAGCCGGTTCAGAATCTGAATCGCCCGATTCTGCGATGTGGCGGAATCGCAGCTTCGATCCACCGCCCGCTGATTGCCGGCTCGCCGGTGACGGCTGCTGGTATCGCGAGCGAGGAGAACTGGGCAGTGTTAACCCGGTTAGTGGGGCAGGTTGTCAACCTGCGGCGGATTGCTAATCCGCCTTTGCCGGAGTGTGAATCCCCTTGACGGCTCAGAGCCCACGTTTGCGGCCTACTGGCAGGGCGCGTCAATGCCCGGCACAGCCTTTCCCGAACACGTGCACAGGCCGACGGCGCCTCTACGGGATGGCGTTCCGCCCGCGTGGCCGCCACCAACGAACGCAAGCTCGTATGGGGAGTAATCCCGCTGGGCGGCGCTGAACGAAATACCTCTCTCCGAGTGGCGCGTATTCCAGACAGAGCAGTCTAGTGCGGGCCGAATGCATCGGTAAACGCCGTGCGAAGCAGGAGTTATTTCCTAGAACGCCGCTCTAGATAACTTCTGGATTGCCGCCGAACCGGAGACGATTTCTGCCGGTGATGGCGAAGCGCTTTCGCAAGTTCGAAATCACAGCTTTGACGACTTAGCCATCGCCGGAGCAACGTCACTTCCCCAGCGCCTGCGTCCAATTCAGTACCACTGTAAATACGGCCCCGCCGGGTGGCTGGCATTGCGATCAAAAAGCGCTGTCCGTTCCGCGAGGGCTCATATGCCCGGTTGAAGTCGCTGGAGTCGACAGGAAATAAGTTCTCGGCCCGGCCGAACTGCACATCAGAGCCGCGGATCGTGACCGGCACCGCCGTCAGTCGACCATCGCCGGCTACAAAGTAGATTTCCTTCCCATCACGACGCTAGACGGGACTCATGCCGCCTTGATTTGAAACGGTGTAGCGTTTGCCGTCCCCCGGCGGGGAACGGTGTGAGATAGATTTCATAACGGAGCGACTCATTCGACGAGTACGCGCCCCATTTCCCGTCGGGTGAAAACGAATCTGCACGCTCCTCGAAACGCGTCTTCGCAAAAGTGTATGGTTTCTCCTTGCCATCCATCGGTACGATCGACAAGTCCTCGTTGCCCCAGTGAAGGAGACTCTTGCCGTCGGGCGACCAATCGGTTCGCTATTCGGAATCAGCCAGCTCGAATTTAAAAAGATACTCATGCCCTGATTCAATCCAAATACCAACGTAGATATCGTCGAGTAGAATCCATTTTGCACGCACCGGGATATCACCGGGTTGTTCCTTGTGCCGACCCTCAAAGAACGATCCTATGCTTTTGCCACGGATGTCGTAACCGGTATCGCCAGGAGTCTTGATGTCGAGAACCATTTCATTCTCGCGAATCAGCACGACACCATACAGGACTTCGGACTTTTCATTCGCATGAAGAAACTCGAACTCAACACCACTGTACTTCTTGAGCATCAGTTAGCCCTCCGGCACAAAAACCCAAAAGCCCACCGTTTCGGGTGGGCTTCGGGACCATAGGCGTTAAGGTTGTTGGTGGACGGTACGGGATTCGAACCCGCACATACGGTTTACCCCGCCTATGGCCTAATTACAGACCGTCGTTCTTCCGTTAAACTAACCGCCCGACTTACTATATTGCAGCAATATTCAGCGTGGCTGTCAATCTATCAAGCTGCGGCTTGGGAGAGCTTCTCAAGGGTGTCTGTGAGAGTCTTTAGGTCTTCGATACTTCGATATCGCACAAAATATCTATCCGCGCCTTCATTCGGTGTATGGCCTTGAGCTCATCTGGGTGCGTCGCCTCGTTGAGTGAGCACCTTCTCCAGCTCCTTCTGGCTCACAGCTGGGCCGAATTATATAGTGTAGCGTTCAATCATGATATGGTGGTCGTTTATAAAATGGACGATTATTATGAAAACGGCGGCAACCATTCACAAATATATTGCTGAGCAATTGGTCATGCTCATTGAGGTGAAGACAGCAAAGTGGGGAGAAGACGAACTCTGGCGAACGGGTGTTCCAGGCGCAATGCTCGAAGGCCGGATTGATATGCTATTGGAACTTCTCGAATGGATCGACGCGGATTAAAAGCGGAAAGAGTGAAAAGCCCCGTTGCCTGACGGCATGGGGGCTATTCCCGGCCCTAAACTACTCGCTGCGTCTTCTGGCTCGCCTTCCGGCTGCGCGGCCGGCGCGGCATCTTTCGGGGTCTCGGCCTCCGGCGATGCCGCTGGCGTGCCTCCGCCAACTTCTGCTGGTCGCGCCTTAGCGGCGAGGTGTCGCTCACGCTGACTACCGCGGAAGCCAGTATGACAGGCCCTCGAAAAAGAACTTCGACAGAACTCCCACGACTGTTACGCCAACAATTATATTCCAGATGAGCTTGCGCCTCTGTATGGTGTCGGCGTATCTCTCCACTTCGTCACCCCATAAAAACACTGCGCGCGGGTAACACGTCGTCACCAGGACCAAAACGCATGCGAGGACAACAAACAACGGCACTACTAAGAACAGAGTGCGTGTTACTTGGTTCGCCGGAACCGAGCTCGCCGGAGGAGGTGAAAGTCCGAGGACATTCCGAAGCTGCATAGTTGCAATTTCTCGCAAATCTTCGTCGGTGAGCATAGGGTGGTTTCCGAGCATCCCTTCAATGCGTTTGACGTCTGAAGTTTTAAGCCACAACGTGTTCGCACTGGGCGGTTCTGGGCGAATAAGGAGCGGGAACGTCAACAACATGAGCGCGACCAGGAGAAGACCGATGAGCACTACGAGAGATCCGATCGGCCAAGAGCGATGTATCCAGGTACGTTCAACCTGCTCTTCAACCTCCGAAAGAGTGCGAGTAGCCCAAGCGCCGTCGTCACTACGAACGCTAATAGCAACATTCGTGATGCTGCCTGGGGGCGGGCTGCTTGGCTTTGGGTAGGCAAAATCGATCTGCACTTCGTGCTCTGGCCTCACCGCGTCAGGCGTTGATGCTGAGCATACTATTACGAGGCGCTCGATCTTGCGTTTGCGTGAATTGTCGAGAGCGAGTACATCATCTACGGTGGTCATCTCTTCGCGTCGACTACCGGTCAGGAAAACCTCAAAACTGTCGTGCGATGCATTGTGGGTGTGGTCTGCGAGGCGCTCGTGGATCGTGCCCACGAGCCGATTAAGTTTGGTAGGCTCTAGGAGGAATGACTGTTGGTACCCCTTGTGAATTTGCTTCATGAGCTGACGTTATATTTGTGTTCACAACGGCCCCGAATGTTTGATGCCGCTGGCACTTAAGGATATCTCAAGCCAGAAACCGCTTCAACCTTCGCGTAAGGCTCAGACCCCGCCACAAAAGCACGGCCTCGTGAAAGACAGGCGCATGCCACGCCAGAACCATCCAGAGGCTCGATTGACGGTTTGCACGACGATTGATCACCCAGCCGCAAAACGCTCTGACGATGGTGTGGCTTCTAAGGGTGGCTCCATAGTTGTGCCGCCGGTCTGAAACTCCCCCCAAGCGTTCTGGAGATTAGTCCCTCTAAGTCCTCTTCGGTCCGCATATTCCCGCCGCACCTGCACCCAAGTTCGAATCCGAGTCTGCGCACCGGCCCGGCCCGCTTCGCCCATCAGAGCCCCTTTAATCCGTATCCGCGACGTTCACCGGCCACCAATCCCTTTCCCACCAATTCTGCCCTCACCAAAAACCCGATCACAGATTTTTAACTTTATTTTCAGGCCTTTCTAAAGCACTTAAGCCCATTCTTACCCTGCAGCCCCAAAAACGTCTGCTAGCGTCAAATCGAGGTTTCCTCTAATGCCAACTGAACAAGCCGCGGCCAGCCGCGCCAACTCTTCAGAATCCTCCGGTCACAGCACCACCGGGGGCCAAGCCGCATCCCGCTACAACGCCCTCAAGCACGGCATCGTCGCCATTCATCAGATCATGTTCGACGAATCCGCCGAGGATCTCGCCGAACTGGCCGCCGAATACCACGAACACCACAGCCCCGCCGATTCCGTCCAGCGTCACCTCGTCGATACGCTCATTGCAAACGAATGGCGCCTCCGCCGCATGCGCCGCGTCGAAGCCGTCCTCTGGGAACACGCCGCTGACGCCTTCCTTGCCCAACATCCGGAAGCGGAGGCCTGCAACTCCGCCCACGCCTTCACCACCAACTCCGGCTACTTCGAGCGCCTCCAACGGATGGTCAACGGCTGCGAGCGCAACTATCACCGCGCCCTCAAAGAGCTACAACGCCTCCAAGTGGCGCGGGGCCATGGCCTGCGCGCTCCAGAACCCGCAGCTGAGCCCCCGCAACCCCAACAATCCAAACCCACTTCCACGTCCTCAGCTTCGTTCCGGCCAAATCCGAAAACCCCGCCTCCGGCAGCCCCCAAACCACCCGGTGCCACGACGCTCGCCAGCCCGCTTGCCGGCCCGGACGCCTCGGCGAGCCCCGCAAAAACCTGGTCAAGACCCTCAGATCTCTTCCCAGACCCCGATGGAAGCAATTGACGCCGCCATCCAGGCGATTTTCCAGTAACAATAGACCGATCTGCGACCGGCGCAACCTTCAGGCGCCGCCAAATCGTTGCCGCCGACGGCCCACAAGGATGTACGACAGACCTCCTGGTCTGTCGCCGGCAGCGGCGCCGCCGAATCGCCTGCCGCCGAGGGCCTGCAAGAGCAGGATGGTTGGGCAGTCCTGGCGGAATCGTCTCTGCTGGCCGAATTGCATCAGACCGGGCGCGGAAACCCCAAAAGCGTTTAAGCAGCCGGCGACATCCCAGGCGGCGGATCCCAAAGGCGCTGTTGTTACCGCCCTTGGTACCGCTGTTGTTAACATAGAAAGCGCTCCCACAATGCACACCAACCGCCTGGCCCACGAGAAGAGTCCCTACCTGCTGCAGCACGCGCACAATCCGGTCGATTGGTATGCCTGGGGATCCGAAGCGTTCCAAAAAGCGCGCGCCGAGGATAAGCCCATCTTCCTCTCCATCGGCTACTCGACGTGCCACTGGTGCCACGTGATGGAGCGCGAGTCGTTCGAGAACGATCAGATCGCCGAGTTGCTGAATCGCGATTACATCTCGATCAAAGTGGATCGCGAAGAGCGGCCCGATGTGGACCGCGTCTACATGACGTTCGTTCAGGCGACCACCGGCAGCGGCGGATGGCCCATGTCCGTATGGCTCACGCCGGACCTGAAGCCGTTCTACGGCGGCACCTACTTTCCACCCGCGAATCGGTACGGCCATCCGGGCTTCGGGTCGGTGCTGACGCAGATCGCCACGGCATGGCGCGCCGACCGCGAGAAGATCGACGAATCGGCGCGCGATGTGGTGGCGCAGTTGCAGAAATCGTCGGCGGTGGAAGGGCGCGGGGCCGGCGACGAAGCCGTTCGGGAGGCTTTGGAAAGCGGCTTCCACGTCTTCCGCCGCACCTTCGATTCCAAGTTGGGCGGCTTCGGCAACGCCCCCAAATTTCCGCGTCCTTCGGTGCTCAACTTCCTGCTGCGCTATTACGCGCGCACTGAGAGCCAGGAAGCGCTCGACATGGTGACGATGACGCTGCGGGAGATGGCCAAGGGCGGCATGCACGATCAGCTCGGCGGCGGCTTTCATCGCTATTCGGTGGACGAGCGCTGGTTCGTGCCGCACTTTGAAAAGATGCTCTACGACCAGGCGCAACTGGCGATTTCCTACGTGGAAGCGTTCCAAATCACGGGCGATGCGCAGTACGCGCACATCGCGCGCCGCACGCTCGACTACGTACTCCGCGATATGACGGACCCCGGCGGCGGATTCTATTCGGCCGAGGATGCCGATAGCGCCGTGGACGCCGCGCATCTGCATGAGAAAAGCGAAGGCGCCTTTTATATCTGGAGCACCGAAGAGATTCGCGCGCTGGTTCCGCGGGCGGACGATTTCTGCCGCCGCTATGGCGTGCTTGAGGGCGGCAACGTGGAGAACGATCCGCACGGCGAGTTCACCGGCAAGAATATCCTGTACCAGACACAAATCCACGAGCCCCAGCCCGTGGACGCCGATTTGGAGGAAGCTCGCCGGATACTGCTCGAAGCGCGCGGCAAGCGTCCGCGTCCGTACCTGGACGACAAGATTCTCACCGCATGGAACGGCCTGATGATATCCGCCTTCGCCTTGGCCGGCGCGGCATTGAACGAGCCGCGCTATGCGGAAGCGGCGCGCCGCGCGGCTGAATTCATCCTCGAGCGCATGTACGGGGGCGAATTGTCGCGCCGCGTGTTATTGCGCCGCTATCGCGCGGGCGATGCCGCCATTCCAGGCTTTCTCGACGACTATTCCATGTTCGCGCAGGCCCTGCTCGATCTCTACGAAACCCAGTTCGACCCGCGCCATCGGCGCCTGGCGATCGAGATCGTGGACAAGATGCGCGAGCGATTTGAAGACCGGGAGAAGGGCGGATTCTTCAGCTCGCCCGAGGGCGACCCCAGCCTGGTGATGCGCATGAAAGACGACTACGATGGCGCCGAGCCTTCGGGCAATTCCATCGCCGCGATGAACCTGCTGCGTCTGGCGCAGATGACCAACCGCCTTGAGTATCGCGAAGCCGCCGAGCGTACCATTGCGGCGTTCGAGCCAAGGCTCTCGGTAGCCGCGGCGGCATTGCCGCAGATGCTGGCGGCGTGCGAGTTCCTCACCGGCGAGCCGCGGCAAATCGTAATCGTAGGCGAGAAGGACGCAGCCGATACGCGCGAGTTGCTGCGCGTGGTGTTCGCGCAATTCTCGCCCGATCGCATCGTATTGCTAGTGGATTCCGAAGCGACGCGGGCGGATCTCTCGGCCGGAATTCCTTCGATCGCCGCCATGCGGAAACTCGATGGACGTGCGGCTGCGTACGTCTGCCGCAACTATGCTTGCCAATTGCCGGTTTCGGATCCGGCGCAGCTAGCCGGGTTGCTACAATAACGCTTCACCAACCGGTGGCGCCGGCGGTCTTGCCGCCAACCGGTAGCGCCGGCGGTCTTGCCGCCAACCGGTAGCGCCGGCGGTCTTGCCGCCGGTGTTTTGTCCGCGGTCGGCCTTCGCCACGCTACCGGTTCCCGTGGCCTGCCAATTGCCACGATCCAGGTTGCTACAATAGCGATTCACTCACCTACAGGAGGAAATTATGGAAAGAGCAGGAGCGACAACTCTCAAGGGGAACCCCCTTACATTAGTCGGGCCGGAGCTGAAAGCCGGCGACGCGGCCCCCGATTTCTCGCTGGTCGACAACGGTCTCAAGCCGGTCACGTTGAAGGATACCGGCACTCAAGTGCGCATCATCAGCGTGGTTCCTTCGCTCGATACGCCCGTTTGCGACGCGCAGACCAAGCGCTTCAACGAAGAGGCCGCAAAGCTTCCGGACCTCAGCATCATCACCGTGAGCATGGATCTGCCGTTCGCGCAGAAGCGCTGGTGCAACGATTTCCAGGTCGACAAAGTGAAAATGCTCTCCGATCACAAGGACGGTTCCTTCGGCGCCCATTACGGCACGCTGATCAAGGAGCTTCGCATCGAGAGCCGCGCCATCTTCGTCGTGGATCGCGACAACAAAGTGGTGCATGCGGAGTACGTGAAGGAAGTCGCCGATCATCCGAATTACGAAGCTGCGCTGGCTGCGGCGAAGAGTGCGGCGTCGGCTAAGGCGTCTGAATAGTCCTACGAATCCGAGTTCTCCATCGCCGCGGACGGCTGCGGACCGGGCGCTGACGCGCGCAGCCGGGCATCCGCTGGTTCGCGGCGGGCTCACCATCATGGCCGGCGTGCTTACGGGCAACGCGCTGGGCGTGTTGCGCGTAGGCCTGACTGCCTACCTGCTGGGGACGCATAGCCGCGCCGATTCGCTGGCGGTGGCGATGGGCCCCATCGATACGCTGAATTCCGCGCTCACCAACAGCATGGTGTTCGCCTTCGTGCCCTTGCTGACGGCGTGCGCCGGCGGGGAACGCGTTGCGCTCTTCCGCAAGCTGACCCGCGGATTCCTATGGGTCTTTTCCTGCATCACGCTGGGCCTGTTGTTGGCTGCGCCGTGGCTGATGCGCGCGCTGGCGCCGGGCCTGGCGGAGCCGTACTTCGGGAATGCCGTGGAGCTTCTCCGGATCCTCTCGCTTTCGACATTGTTCGCCGGCAGCGCGGCGGTCTACTGGGCATTGCTTTACACGGACCGGCGCTTCGGCCTGGCGGCTTGCTATCAGGCCGCGCTGAATGTCTTCACCATCGCGGGCGCGCTGTGCCTCTGGAAGTCGCTGGGCGTTTACGCCTTTGCCGTGGGATATACCGCGGGCGCCGGCGTGCAACTTGCCGCCGTATACTTTGCCACGCGCCGCCAATTGCGGGCGGCAGCGCCGGCGCCGGCCGCGTTGCGGTTCCGCGATATCCTGTCTAAGCCCGCGTTCTTCATCGTGTATGCATCCGGACTGGCGCTGAACCTCACGTTCACGCGCGCTTATGCGACGCACGCCGGCTCCGGCATGGCGGCCGCGCTCGACTATTGCATGCGCGGCGTGGGCGTGCCGCTGGCGCTGCTGGTGAGCCCGATTTCCAATTCGCTATTGCCTGAAATCGCGCGCTTGCGAAGCCTGGCGCGGATGCGCGACGCCCTGCGGCTGATCGACCGGACCGTGGCGCTCACGGCGCTGGCGGCGGTGGGCGGCTGCGGCTTCGCGATCCTGTTCCGCTACCCCGCGATCGCGCTGTTCTTCCAGCGCGGCAGCTTCACGGCCGATTCCACGCGCCTGGTGGCGGCGGTATTCCTGGGCATGGGCCCGAGCCTGGTGGGCTGGACGCTGCTCGAGATTATGTCGCGCTCGCTGTTCGCCCTGAACCGCCCCTGGCCGCCGGTAATTGCGGCCGCGATTCCACTGCTGGTCAACGTGACGTTGACCTTGCGCATTCACTCGCACCGGCCGGAGCTGATTGGTTTAGGATCGTCGGCGGGGTTACTGGCGGGGTTCGCGGCGCTGTTCGCGATGGCGCACATGGGGCGGCGGCGCTGGCTCAAGCTGGGATAGGGTCCGTGTGGGGCAGCCAATCGTGGCTGCAGCCGGCTTTCCAGCCGGCTTCTTCGTGTCGCGATGCGTTGGTTTCTGCCGCCGGAAACACTCCCGCCGGGGACCTTCCGCCGCTCGTGCCAACGCGCTTCGCTCGACGCTCACGCCACGAACAGCGCCGAACCTTGAGTATCGCCGTGCGCTATGACTCCGGATAATAACTCGGGGCACAGGCGGGGAATCTGCCGTATCCCTCTTGCTCACCGCTTCTGAATTCTCCGGATAATATCCGGCACAAACTCACGGAACGTATTGAACGCGGCGGCTCCCAGAAAAGAATAACCGATGCTGCGGGCGATATGCCCTCCACCCTGCTCGCTCGGGGGCTCCCATGCCCGCGACAGGAAGCCTGCGCCCACCACCCCGAGGACGTTGGAATATGAAAAGCTGGCGCGGCCGTCTTCATGGTGCGTCTCAAACGGACTCAGCATCGCGTGGATCGTCCGCCCTGTTGCTGTAGTCTTACCGGAAGCGAAGTAGCGGTTGTCCTCGTGAAATAATGTCGCGGCCCCATAGCTTATCGTTTGATGCACGCCGTTAAAGGCCAGATCGCTGGCGAAGCGCTCACCGTAACCGCCCACGCCATGACCCCATTCGTGCGGGATATCGATGCCCTGAACAACAGCGGCGACCCCGGCTTCCTTAAAAATCGTAAACGCTCCAATAGTGTCGTCTTCATATGCCTTCAGACGGAGCGCGCCTGTTATCGGAGAGTTCTCGTATGGCCCCAGTGGACGTAGAAGTTTGACGATGAAACCGGCCTTCGGTGGCGTCGAAGCATCATCCGGCACTACCCGGTCAGCCCCATTGCTTTGCGCAAACCCAAGTGAACCGCAAACCAAAGACACCAGAACCCAAGCGATCTTCATGCCGATTCGTGAGATGCATTCCGCAGGCCATGGTGCGATGCGATACAGGTGCCAGTAGTACTGCTTTCCGGGACCTCGCGACAGCGCCGAAGCCCGGTGCTAACCTAGACGGAAGGAGGATCGGCCGGGGGCCGAACCGTCGTAATGTCTCACTCCTTTCGTTTTTTCTTCGCGCTTTGCGCCGCAGCCGGGGCTATTTCCATACCCGCGCAGGTAGCATCACAGCGCCCGGAATTGACCGCGCGCGAATTGTTCTACAACTCGGGCAGCGCGCCCGCGCCTGAGACCAAATCGCAAAGGGCGAAAGATCCGCCCAAGATTGTGGCGAAAAAGAAGCCCGCGGCGCCGGTGACACAGCAGGCGTCGAATACGCCGCCTTCTTCGACGTCGATGCCCGCCACGCCGCTGTCAGCGCCGCCATCCACTCCCGACGGCAGCGCCAAAATCATCCCGGTCTCGGACGGCGCGCGCGCCACCGCGCCGGCGCCAGCGTCGGGAACGGCGCTGGGTCTTAAATACGCCATCCTCAAGCTCTCCGGCGGCGCTATGATGCCGGCCGCGCCCAACTCGGTGTTCCATGCGGGCGACAAGATCCAGTTCAGCATTGAGACCAACAGTCCGGGCTACCTTTATATCGTCAGCCAAGGTTCCAGCGGAACGTGGAAGCCGGTGTTTCCCGCTCCGGAGATCGAAGGCGGCGACAACCGCGTGGAGGGTTTCCACACCTACACGTTCCCGTCCGGGTATCGCTATGTTTTCGATCAGCAGGCGGGCGAGGAAAAAGTGTTCATCATATTCTCGCGCGATCCCAAGCCCGATTTCGAACAACTGGTCTACTCACTGCAGGGCGGCCAAACTAAGCCGGCGCCTGTCTCTCAGCCGGCTCCGCAGGACCGGCCGGCTCATGTGCTGCGCGCCTCCATCGACGATTCCACCGTGGGGCGGCTGCATCAGGCGTATTCGCGCGATCTGGTGATCGAGCGGGTCGGCGACGACGCGCACCCAAATCCGCTGGAGAATGCCACGCAGGAAAAGGCCGTTTACGTAGTGAATGCCACGGGCAGCGCGGATTCGGCCCTGGTTGCCGACCTTCACCTGGTGCATCAGTGAGATTTAGTACAGTGACCGCGCGGTTCGTGGCTCTGATCGGAGCCGCGCGCGTCAGCAAGCGGTTTTTTGGTAGCACCGAATCTCGCCGTCGGAGATCTGGCGCCTCAGTGAGATCTAGTGCATCGGTAAAGCTACGCGTAATCGCGGCGGCCGCCGTTTTCGCCGGACTGGCGCTCTCGCAGTCGCGGACCATGACAGAGGGCGCGCATAGCATGGAAATCGTTCTGGAGCGCCTCACCGGCGGCGATTGGCGCGCTGTGGACCCCGCGCTGGTGCTGGCGCAAGGCGACCGCGTACGGTTCAAATTCCGCACCAACTTCGATGGCTTTCTTTACGTGATGAACCAGAGCACCTCGGGCAAATACGAGCAGTTATTTCCGCGCATCGAGACCGGGCAGCAGAATCGCATCACGGCCAATCAGCAGTATCAGGTGCCGGCGACTTCGACTGCGTTCCGCATCGCCGGCCCCGCGGGATACGAGGTGGTTTATTGGCTGGTGACCCCGGGGCGGTTGACGGACGCGCCGCCGCGTTTCGGCGCGCCGCCGCCAGATCTGATAGTGAAGCCGCCCACGCTCATTCCGCGCTGCGACGATTCGGTAATGCGCGCGCGCGGCGATTGCGTGGACCATTCGGCGGGCCTGAAGCTGGTTCCGCGCGGCGAGCAGCTGCCGCAAAACTTGGCGGGCGCGGCCGAAACCAGCCCGCGCGACCTGCTCTTTATGCAACAGAAAGAGACCGCGGTAATTGCTTCCACGTCGCCTTTGACGGGTCCGGTAATCTACGAATTCCGCCTGGCGCACCGGTGATCGATATGCCTCGAATGCGATTGGCCTTAATATGCGCGGCGACTGTCGCATGCGCCATTGCGCAGCAGCCGCCGCCGAAGCAGCCGCCTAATCAGCAGCAGCGCGACCTCAAAATCGAGAAGATCGGCGACGAGCCCGTGCCGCTTCCCAAGGGCGGCATTCCGCGAAGTTATGCGGTCGTCGTGGGGATTTCGCGTTACCAGAAACTGCCGGAAAAGTGGCAGCTTCAATTCGCGGAGCGCGACGCGCAATCCATTTACACCATCCTGATCAGCCCGGAAGGCGGCAATTTCAAGCAGGAAAACGTGCACGTGCTCACCGGCGCGAAGGCCACGCTGGCGGCCGTGCGGCACGAAATTGGCGACTGGCTGCCTTCGGTGGCCAAAGACGGCGACCGCGTGTTGATTTACTTCGCCGGTCACGGACTTGTATTTCAAAGCAAGGGCTATCTGGCGCCGTTCGACGTCGATTTGGATAACATTGGCGCGACGGGTTATCCCATGGAAGAGCTGGGCGTGACGATAGGTTCCAAGATTCAAGCCAAATCGAAGATACTGCTAACCGACGCCTGCCACAGCGGCGCCATCAGTCCGGATGACACGGAGAGTTTGAACGGCAAGTTAGCCACTTTGGATAAGTCGCTTTTTTCGCTGACGGCCAGCCGCGCCAGCGAGCGGTCGTTCGAGAGTCCCGACCTGCAAGGCGGCCACGGAGTCTTTACGTATTACGTGGTGAGAGGACTCGGAGGCGAGGCGGACACTTCGCCGCGCGACGGGATTGTGACGGCCGACGAGCTTTCCGAGTACGTCCACACGGCAGTGCGTAAGGATACCGGCGGCCAGCAGAACCCCACGTCCGACCGCACCAATTACGACCCGCAGATGTTCCTGGCATACGTGCCGGCCAATGCCCCGCCGCCCACGGCGCCCGCCCCTGCACTCGGGGGGCTGGTGTTCGAATCGAACATGGACGACGTGGAAGTATTTCTGGATGGCAATTCCGTCGGGACGGTTTCGAAGGGCAAGCCGCTCGGCGTTCCCGGGCTGCAGCCGGGCGAGCATACGGTTAAAGGCGTGCGGATGGGGTATGAGCCGGATGGGCCGCGGCCAGAGCTGGTATATCCCGGGGTGGAGTCCACAGTATCGTTCGCAATCCGAATTCCACGGCATCGGGATAAGGCGGCGACGGACCTGCTCGATAAGGGAATTCAATACTATCAGAAGGGTTTCGAGCAGAACTACAAGAAGGCGGCCGATCTTTTCGGGCAGGCGCTCAAGATGGATCCGGCTTATAGCCAGGCGGCGTATTATCTGGGTCTGACTTACAACGCGCTGTTCGATGAAGACAAGGCCGCGGAATATTACAAGAAGGCGATTGAGATCGACCCGGACTACCTGGAAGCTCACGCCGATTACGCCGGCATGCTGCTCGATACCGGCAGTGTGGACGAGGCGATCCGGCAGATCAATACGGTGCTGACTCGCCAGCCGAAGCACGCCGTGGCGCTCACAATGCTGGCTCAGGCGGACCGCTTCAAGGAGCTGTACCCGCAATCGATCGAGGCCGCGCGCCAGGCCGTTCAGATCGCGCCCAAGAGCGCCGAGCCGCATCTGTGGATGGCGGACAGCCTGCGGTTGAGCGGGCAATATCCGGCCGCTGAAACCGAATACGGCGATTACCTGCGCCTGAGCGATTTCAACAGCAAGCTGGCCGGTCAGTTGAATTACTATGTGCTCGGGTCGCTGTTCGGTCTGGGGAAGAAAAAACGGGCGGCTGAGCAGGATATCTGGAACGATCTGCGGAGCCTGGCTTACTTCGGAGTCTGCGACTGCGAGCGCAAGCTGAATAACTTCGATTCGGCTATCGGTTACTGTGTGAAGGCTCTGACTTACTACGAAAAGGACCCGTTCGCGCATTACGCGCTGGCGCTCTCATACCTGCACAAGGCTGTGGACGGTAACGAAACCGGCGATCTGGACCCGGCGCTGAAGCATTTTCAGCAAGTGGTGGCGATTAATCCGGATATGGATGAAGCCAAGTACGCCAGGCAGAACATCGCCAACATCGAGAAGGCATTGCAGGCGCGATAGTTCCTGAGTCTCAGATGCTTCTCTCGACGCCAGCGCCCGCGCCGCATCGGTCATGCGCGGACCATCGCATCTACGTTTGCCCGCTGCTGCTTCGGGCGTTGCGCGAGCGCATCGATGTTTGATGCTCTGGTAGTCGGGCAGCTCTTTTCGAACGAGGAGATCTTCAAGTCTCTCAAAGTGTCTAACGCTGGCGGTATCCGCCTGTCGCTGCAGGACCGGGCAGTCATGAGAGCAGTTGTCATGACTTCCGTGCAGGGTTTGCACGGCACTGGAGAGAATCCGTACCACGACAGGCTCGAAGGCGGCATCTTGACCTACACTGCAGCAGGCAAAATTGGCCAGCAAACCCTTGCCGGGGTAAACAATCGGTTGATCGAGCAAGCGACATTCAACTTCCCAATACACGGATTTGTTTTGGTTGCCAGTAGGAGGGATGCGACCGTCGGGCCGAAGCGCTGGAAATACCTGGGACTACTTGAGTACCTTCGTCACTACCCGGACACGCAACTCGACGCAGATGGTAAGGTTCGCAAGGTCTGGCTCTTCGAATTCAAGATTCATCGTGACCAGCAAGTCCTACCCCTTGCTGATGAGGCGGCCATTTCGAGCCGAATACTACTCGATTCGAGGCGCAACGGCGTCAGGCATCGCGACGATGACGAGATTATGGATCAGCGCGACCATCAGCAGGCAGGGGATTTCGAAAGGATCGAGCGGGTTCGCGGCAGGTTGCTGGCAATGGAGCCGAGGAACTTCGAGTTTTTTGTTAAGGATCTACTCATACACTGCGGGTACTCAGACGTATGTGTGACAAAATTTAGCGCCGACGGTGGTGTTGACGTAAACGCCAGAGCCGGAGGACGCATTTGGATCTTCGAGAACACGTTAGTCCAGGTGCAGGCAAAGCGCTGGCTGCACTCTGTCGGGCGCAAAGAGGTTGCCGAACTGCGTGGAAGCCTGCAGCCATTCGCAAAGGGCGCTGTCATCACGACTAGCCACTTCTCGAAGGCAGCCATCAATGAGGCTGGCGAAGATGGCAAGAGCCCAATTGCCCTCGTCGACGGATTTCGGCTATCCAGAGTTGTGATCGAGGAAAACTTTCACTTGGCGACATAGCGTGCGTTCTCAAGCACCAGTGCTCAAGATCCCGGCTACGAGCGAGACGGAATCGTGGATCGAAAGGGCCATTCATAAATTGACCGGCCCACTCCGAAACGAGGGACAAAGCTGGTGCCGTGACCCAGCGGCACGACAACAGGAGACAACTCATGAGCGGCGACGAGCCCGTTAATAGCGGTGAGACGGAGAGTGAAGGGAAGGACGACGATTGGTCTCGCGAACGCGCGAAGGAACTTTATTGTGTGGCCGGCGAAATCGAAGTGGACAGTAACGCCCGCGTCTCCAGAGGTGGTGACCCCGGGGCGTATGTAGAAGCGTGGGTTTGGGTTCCAGATGACGGGGAACGGATGGACGAGTAGCCTCACTTCTTTCCTCGGAGCGGGGTGTTTGGACGATTCCAATTTCCCCGCTCGGTTCCCATACGCTCGATTTCTTCGGCGGAAGAGCTACAAGTTCTCCGCGCTCCGCAGCGCGCGCAAATCGATTCCCAATGCCTGGCACTTCTTATACAGATGGCTGCGCTCGAGCCCCAGCGCACGCGCGGTATCGGTCATGCGCTGATTGTGGCGCTTGAGCTCGGTGAGTATCTGATCGCGCTCGAAGGCGTCCACGCGCAGCGAGAGCGGGCCCTCCAGGCGTACTGCGGAAACTACGCCTGAACCCGCCGGCGCGGCATCCACCTGCGGCAGCGCGATGCGGACGGAATCGGCGTCCACCGGGCCGTCGGCCAGCAGCAGCAGGCGCTCTACCACGTTGCGCAATTCGCGCACGTTGCCGGGCCACGAGTAGCGCTGCAACTCGCGGATGGCGCCGGCGGCGAATGGCTTCGGCTTCCATCCATTCTGATCGGCCACCTGCGCGGCGAAGTGCTCCACCAGCGCGGGAATATCCTCGGTGCGCTCGCTCAGAGCCGGAAGCAGCAGCGGAAAAACGTAGATGCGATGGTAGAGGTCCTGGCGGAACGTGCCTTTTTTGACCAGGTCGTCGAGGTTGCGGTGAGTGGCTACGATCACGCGCACGTTCACGGGAATGGTGCGGTCTCCGCCTACGCGCTCCACTTGGCCCTCTTCCAGGACGCGCAGCAGCTTGGCCTGCATCCCCAGCGGCATGTCGCCGATTTCGTCCAGGAATAGTGTCCCGTGATTGGCTTGTTCGAACTTGCCGATATGCCGCGCGGCCGCGCCCGTGAACGAGCCTTTCTCATGGCCGAACAACTCCGATTCGATCAGCTCCCCGGGAACCGCCGCGCAATTCAGGGTGATGAACGGCTGGCCGCGGCGCGGGCTGCGGTCGTGCAATGCGCGCGCGATCAGCTCCTTGCCCGTGCCCGTGTCGCCCAGGATGCAGATGCGCGCCTCGCTGGCAGCCACGCGGTCCACCTGCGCCATCACGCGCCGCATGGCCTCTCCGGAATGCACGATCTCGTGCTTGCCCACGCGTTGCCGCAAGTCGCGGTTCTCGGCTTCCAGACGCTTAAGCTTCAGGACGTTATCGATGGTGAGCAGCAGCTTATCGGTGGAGAGCGGCTTCTCGAGAAAATCGACGGCGCCCAGCCGCGTGGCGCGTACCGCCATCTCGATATTCGCCTGCCCCGAAATCATCACCACAGGGAGCGCGATGCCCGCGGCGCGAACCTCTTCAAGCAGCGCCAGACCGTCTTTGCCGGGCATGACGACGTCGGACATCATCAGGTCGAACGGCTGCGATTTCAGCAGCTCCAGCGCGCGTCCGGCGTTGTCGCAAACCGTGGCTTCGTGTCCGGCCATGCGGAAGGCGCGCGCCAGCGAGGCCAGGGTATTGGCGTCGTCATCCACTATGAGCAGTTGGGCCAAGTTTGAGGGTAACCCAAATCGAGGACCTTCGACGCAGAGACGCAGAGCCAACGCAGAGAAGACATTGAATGGTTTTATCCCTCCGATCTCTGCGCCTCAGCGTCTCTGCGTCAAAAACCCTCTCTCAACCCAAGTCGATGCGGAACGTGGACCCCTTGCCCGGCTCGCTCTCCACCGAGATGCGGCCCTTGTGGTCGCTGATCACCGACTGCACGATAGCCAGGCCCAGCCCCGTGCCGTGCGTTTTGGTGGTGTAGTAGGGCGTGAAGAGGCGCGCGCACTCTTCCGGCGTCAGGCCCTGCCCGGTGTCGGATACTTCCAGGCGCACGCCGGTTTCGTGAGCGGCGGTGCGGATGGTCAGCGCCCCGCCTTGCGGCATGGCGTCGATGGCGTTGAGCGCCAGGTTGCGTAGAACGCGTCCCAACTGCTCGTGGTCGCCCATGATTACCGGCAGATGCGGATCGAGCGCGGCGCGGACCGCAATGTGCGCCTGCGAGAGTTGCGGGCCGAGCAGCTTCACGGTGTCGGCGGCCAGATCGTTCAACTGAATTCGCTGCATTTCCGGCGCGGGCATCTTGGCGAAATCGCTGAAGCGCGAAATGATCTGCTTGAGATTCGTTAGCTCGGCGAGCAGCGTGGACGTGCCCTCACGGAAGACTTCATCGAATTGCTCGGGGTATTGATCGCGCGCGCGCTGCATGTTTTCCACGGTGATCTGCAAAGGGAAAAGCGGATTCTTCAATTCGTGCGCCAGACGCCGCGCCAACTCGCGCCACGCCGCCACGCGCTCGGATTGCACCAGCCGCTCGCGCTGCTCCACCAGCTCGTGCGTCATGCGGTTGAAGGCGCGCGCCAGTTGGCCAATCTCATCGCCGGTAGCGACTTCCACCGTGGCGCCCCAATCGCCCGCGGCCACCTTTCCCGCGCTCTCGGCCAAGCGCCGCACCGGTCTGGTGATGCGCGCCGTGGCCCACCAGCTCAGCGCGATGCCCAGGAAAATGCCGCCGGAAGCCACCGCGATGCCGAGCTTGAGCAGGAACGCGTCCAATTCCACCAGATCGCGACGGGAACTCGCTACCAGCAGGACGCCCAACAAATCGTTATCCAATCCGGTACGCGGGAATGCGTGGATGGTCTCGGCATCGGCGCCGCTGCCAATCAATTCCGTTTCTTCGCGCTTGCGGCTCTTCACGCGTTCGATCAGCGGCCGCAATTTGGCGGCGTCGGGCGCCGGGCCGGATGCGTCGATCAAGTCGGCCGGCGCAAACTGCGGCTGCAGGTTGCGATAGAGCAGAGCGCGCATTCCGGTTGGAAGCACCAGCGCCGAAAGAAAGGCGTAGTCGAGTTGTTTGCCGCCAACGACGTATAGCAGGACCTGGTCTGCCGCCGTGACGGAGCCGACGGCGACCAGCGAGAGCGCAACTCCATCCGGCAATTCCTCGCGTTTCAGAAATGCGCCTGGGGTTTTCCAATCGGAACGCTGCGTGAGCCATTCTTCCTTGTATCCGAAGCGCTCCGGCCGTTCGGCCGAAGAAATAATCGTGCCATCGGCCGCCACAAGTTCCAGCAGATTGAGCCCTTGGGCCTTGGCCAGTTCGCGGGCTTCGGTCTCGCTGTAATACGGCGAGTGATCGGATTGCGCGGCGATGTGTACGGCGTTATCGGATTCGGACGCCGCGATGCCGTTCACGGCGCGAACAATCTCTTGGCCGCTGCGGTCGTACTCTATGCCGAACTGCGCCACCAGGGCGTCCACGCGTTGCGATTCCAGCCGCTCAAACCGGTATTGGATGCCCGCCGAGACCACCAGTTCCGCCAAACCGACCGATACCACGACCGCCACCGTAAAGATCAGCAGCAGGCGGGTGCGAAACGTCATGGATGGACGCTCTCTATCCACAGATCGCCGAACCGCCATTCGCCCAGCGGCGTAATCCCGGGGCCGCCCTTGACGCGCAACGCGGCGCCGTAAACGTCCGGCAGATGAAACAGCGGAACCACGCGGAAGCCCTCCAGCAGGCTGCGCTCGGCGGCGTAAAGCGCATCGGGCGTTTCGGCGCGCGGTGGGTCGGGCAAGCCGAACGCGGCCGCCAAAGCCGCCAGCGCGCGCGATGGGTCCGCCGCCGCGATGCGCACCTCCATCAGGCGGATGTCCGCGGTTGTGCCCTGGGTCGCGCCCGGCGGCGGGATGTTGACAGTGAGGCCTGCGTCGCGCGCATTCAGGGCGATGCGGTCGGCGATCGTGCGCAGCCCCGGGTCGCTGACGCCCAGGCTCAGCGGGTGCGCGCCGGCGGCCAGCGCTCGCGCACGCGGCAGATCGAACGCTGCCGGAAAGAGAAATGCGTAGCCCGAAAGCCACTGCGGCAACAGCGCGCCTGAGACCTCGCCTTGCCGCTGCAATAGCACTGTGAGAATGGCGGCGCGGTCCACCGCCAGCGCCAAGGCTTCCCGGACGCGGGCATCCTCGATGCGCCGGTTGAAGACCAGCGCGACCACGCGCACCGGCTGCGATTGCCAGGTCTTGCGGCCCGGCTGCTGGCGCCGGATTTCGTTGGGGCCCAGTTCCACAATATCCGTCTTGCCCAACTCGAGATCGATCGATTGATCGCGCAACGGACGCGCCAGTTGAATCTCCACGGAATCCACAAACGGCCGTCCGCCGGCCGCGTTTTCATCGGCTGCGTAAACGGCGCGATGTCCGCCTTCCCACAGGGCAATATTGAATGCGCGCGCCAGATCCGCCATGCCCGGTCCGGTTTGCGGCGGGTCGGCCGATTCGAACGCGCCGTGCAGCTCCACGCGCAGCGTCCCGCCGTAGCGCGGACGGGTTGCGCCACCGGCCAGGGTCGCGCATAGCATCGCAACCACAGCTCCATGTACGACAGGCCTCCTGGCCTGTCGCTCCCGCACTACGACAGGCCGGGCGACAGACCGGGAGTCCTGTCCCACACTACGACCCGCACGAAATCGTGACCACATAGGCAACGTATTCTCCGCTCGCCAAATCGCGCGCCACCGCCAGCGCCGCGTCCGCGCCTGAGGGCCATAGCGCCGTCACCGGTCCCGGAAAAAGCGTGGGCGCCGTAACCGGCGTGGCCGCGCCGCCCGCAATCGCATAGCTCTGGATGGCATCCGGCTCCCCGGCATCGCCCGCCCGCGTGGCCAGTACTTGCGATGCCGCGCCGCAACGCGCATCGATGCCCACCATATCGCTGCCCCACGACCCAATGCTGACCAGCGGATCGAAGGCAGCGTCCGCGACGATCGTTTGGCCGTCCATCTGCGCCATCAGCCACAAGGTACGCCCTTGCGATTCCACCGATGCCGCCGAATAAAACGGCGCGACCGTCTTCCGCACTCCGGCCTGAGTGACGATTCGCCCGTCGAAATAGTTCCGCGACGCCGCGAAGTTGGCCAGCAACAGGCCATGGCCGCCGGATTCGAGCACCCAAGGCGCGTCGCCCGCGCGGCACTCCATGGAAAGCCCGGGCTCGGTGTTCCCGCTGCACGTCGTGCCCGGCAGAAAGGCCTGAAAGGCCGCGCCATTCGCGTGAATGCGCCCCCGTAGATCGCGCGGCCACGGCTTCGCGGACGTCACCGGAACCGACTGCCGCAATTCCCATCGGTCGTTCGCGCGCGCATAGAGCGACATGCCGGCCGGCGACAATACCAGCATGCCCGCTGGCGGAAACGCGATATCGAGAATCGGCTCCGCCTGCTGCCAGACTTGTTTCCGATCGAGCGCGATGCCGCCGGTCTTGGCCAACGCCGCCGCGGCGCGGGTCCAGGATGCGAAAAATATCTGGCGGTCATCGCCCTTACGGGCCTCTTCCACCAGTAAATACTGCGAGTTGTTTTCGGATATGGATACGCGCGCTTCCGTCACCGCGGTGGAATCCACCGGCCGGCAGCCTGCGTCGCGTAGCGCGGCTTCGACGGCTGTACGCACTTGTCCGAACTCAGCCGAACCTAGAGAGGAGATGTTGCGATAGGAAACGGCAACGGCTTCGCCTCTACCCGCGAACGCGGCCGTTTTGCGCGCGAGAATAGCGGCGGCGCCATTGAGGTCGTCGGCGGCCCGTGCGCCCGGAGCCAGTAGCAGGAGCGCGGAGAGAGCCGGGTACCACCCCTTCACGGCTGCGATCATAGCACACGCCACGGAATGCCTTGATTTCTTGGCGGACGTTAACTTGGTGAATGCAACCCGCTTGCACCTTTTCAACGGCAAGCCGGCTTCCGGGGCCCAGCTTGCAGCAAAACCCAATCACAGGCTGTATCACCATGAAAACAATACGTAAACTGCCAAAGCGCTTTTTCCCCAACTGTATACTGTAAGTAGGGGCGCCTCTTTTCACCGGATGTAGGACAGACCTCCTGGTCTGTCCCTTTCGATTTACCAAACGACCCTANNCATAAACGGACAGTTATCTGCGTCCGCGGCTCCTCTCCGATCAGCCGTTCGCCGCGCCTCGGATCTTTGACAATTGAATAATCGACAGGCCGACGCAGGCGAACCGCGATTGTTCCCGCGCCGGCCCGTCAGCGGCGCTCACCCGTTCAACCCCTTTTTGGAAGTAGTTAACCCGTAACAAACTATCGTTGTTGCTTCACTTCACTACTCCGCTGTCACCCCGAATCACAGTCCGCATCTTTCGCGGCCCCAAGCCTGTCGCGGCCTGTAGCACAGACCTCCTGGTCTGTCCCCTTTGATATGCCAAACGACCCTAGTCCCACAAACGGACACTATTCCCCGCCCGTCCAGCCGCCGCGAGGCCACATCAGCCGCCCCAAGAAAAGCCGCGAGTAATCAAGTCTGAGACGCACACCTCCTTACTTTTCCCATGATGGGGCGGCAACCTTGCTGCACCGGGGCATGCCAATCTTTCTGCGCCTGAGGATTTTTCAACCGGCGAACTAGGGAATATTGAACCGGGCGTTGACACTCGCAGCATACCTCCGCGACGCGCCGTAAGTCACAGACCTGTTCAATCCGGCACTGCCGGCGGTGGGGCTTTCAGGCGGCTCTTTCGGGCGATGCTCCCCGCGAAGTCCTCTCTGCGTGACCTCTGCGCTACCCAGCCATGGGTCCGCTCACGCCCCTGTGATACGCTTGGGTCGAATGAAGGCTTTGCGGCGCAGTGCAGCCGCCGCGCTGTTGGTCTTGACAGCTCCGGCAGCGCTCGCGGAAACGAAAGCCTGGCAGGATACTCTCACGCTGCCAACCTGGCTCGAAGGGCCGCCGGAGACTGTTCCCCGGATCGAGCCCATCCATCCCACCAAGGCGCAGTTTCCCTACGTTACCTATCCCTACTCCATCCGTTTGAATTTTACGGAGAAGGACGTTTCAGAGCTGTATTTCGCTCTCGGAAGCGCTTTGCTGTCGTTTAGGGACGGAAAGAGCGCGGCGCCGTCCGTTCTGCAGGAAGGCATTGCGGCTGCTCATTCCAAGGAGTTGAAAGATCGATTGGTATCGGTGGCCCTCCCACCGAATCCTTCGCCTGTGTCCTCGCAGGCCGCGCCGCCTCGCCCGAAGCCAACTACCCCCGGGGAAACGGCGGAATACGCGCTAGACCTCGTGGCGGATGGCAAGGTAGTCGCGGCGGCCGCGTTATTCACGGTTGAAAATTTTCCCCGGGATAAGCAGCCTGACAGCATTCAAAAGGCCTACATCGAAGTTCAATTGCAAGTTCTACGCAACGATGCGGATCACCTCAACTGTGCCGATGCCTTACGTGGCGTGGCGTCCATCGGAGCTGGTGAAACGGCCGTGCCCTTTACCCTGAATGGTTTCGGCGCTTTGATGAATGGCGCGCGCTTTCAGTATTACTTAGGCGCGGTGGAGAATCTGTGCGGAAAGGCGAAGGCGGCGCGTCAGCGATGGAACCAGGTCGCCAGGATGAAGCCTGAGATCTTCTCGCCGGATTTCAGTTTTCCCGTGGTCGCGGCCCAGAGTCTGGCGGCGAAGGGAAAGGGTCCGAAAATTCAGCCATGGCTCGATGAGGTGTCTAAGGCGCTGGATTCGGCCGGCGGCACTGCCAAGGGAACTCTGCTCTACTCGAAGGGCGTGCTCCTGCTGGCGATGGGCCAGGAAGTGCCCGGCCTCGCCAAGTTTGAGGAAGGGCTCGCAATCGGCGCGTTTGAGGACGGCGCACGGGCTCCGGACTCCGGCATGTCGCGCTATTTGAGCAACCTGGTGCTGTGGGAAGCGCGCAAGACCGACCCTCAAAATAAGTAGGCGCGCCGCCACGCCGCGGGAACTCAAAGAGGAGCAAGCTACTGGCTCTGAGCCGCTAGTGTTTCACGCGATACCGACCGAAGGGCGGCGTCAAACCACTCGTCATTGTAGGTGGCTTTCTCCGTGACCAGGCGCAGGCGTTGAATACGCCGCTCGGCTGGGCTGAAGTCCATAAAGCCCAGTAATTTGGCCTCGATGAGCTCGCCGGAGTCTTGCCCCAGATAGAAAGAATGCACCATGCGCAACGAAGCTTCGATTCGTGCCCGCGCCATTCCGCGATCGAGCGTAACCACTGTCATGCGGAGCGCTTCCCGAATGATCCGGCTTCGGTTGCTCCGGCTTGTTTCCTCTGTCTGAGGATAGAACCAACTCAGGAGCTTATTAGCCACCTCTGGCGGCACTTCCCAGGAGCTATTCAGATTGACGCCGCTGGGAGGGAGCAAGGCGTTCGATTCGGCGTGGTCCAGCACGATCCAGTTCTCGGCGGGGAACTCGCGCCAAGAGCCGGTATGGGAGCCACGAGCCACCAAGTGAAAACCGTAGAGGACGGATCGACTTGCGGCGGCAAGGACTGCGGATGCGGCTTTGCCGCCGGCGGCCCGGGCTGGATGTGGAGTTGACTGACTACCTGCTCCAAAAAAACGCGGAGCACATCCTCAATCTGAGGCCTGCCAATTACCTCGGGCGTGCCGATGGCGGCCCCATCGGGACTCAGAATGTAGATACGCACCGTACCGGTCTCCATCTTCTTGCTTCGAAAATCGGCCTGGATGCGCATGATCTCGGACCACATCTTCGGATCGTTGCGCGCTACCTCATTGGAGACCGAAACGGGAATGAAGTACCGGTTGAGAAGAGCGATTATCTTGATGTCGGAGAGCGGACCCGCTCGCAGCCCGAAGGCCCCGCCTCAACAGCGGCCCGTGTCTATATTCCCGTCGTAGGTAAACAGGAAAACCGGACGATTTTGCTGTTTCGCAAGTTTCTCGGCAGTGAAGATGTCGGGGGCCCACCCAATCAGGTCGAATTTCTTCTCGTCGCGCGTTGGCTGGAATTCGTGAACCTTCTTCTCGATCTTTGAGACCAGGCTATCGTCTTTGAGCCAAACCTCATCGGCCGCAAGACAGCCGCCTGCAAGCAGTGCGCCCGAAATAGCAATTGCGGCGAAATTCCGCATCCCATCCATCATGCTGCGTCTCCAACCTATTTTACTGCCAATAGGCGCGCCGCCAAGCCTTGTTACAATAGCGGATCGCCACATGTTGGACGCTTCCATACAGATACGACAGATACTGGATCAGGAGTCACGTTCTTTGACTCGGATTCAATCCGCCGGCACACTCGAAGATCTCGAATCCGTTCGCGTGGAAACCCTGGGCCGCAAGGGGACGCTCACGCTGGTTGGCAAGGAGATGGGCAAGCTGGCGCCGGAGGAACGCGGGCGCGTTGGAAAGCTGCTCAACGGCGCCAGGCAGAAACTGGAGGAGGCGCTCGAAGCCGGGAAGAAGGCTTTCGACGAGACCGAATTGCGTGCGCGTCTCGATTCCGAGTGGATCGACGTGACGCTTCCCGCCCCCGGAGCTCGCCGCGGCCATTTGCACCCTATCACCCGCATCCAACGCGAATTGGAAGACCTCTTCGCATCGCTCGGCTTCGCGGTGCTCGATGGTCCCGAGGTGGAGACCGAATACTATAATTTCGACGCGTTGAATATTCCGCCCGAGCATCCCGCGCGCGACATGCAGGACACCTTTTGGCTGGATGGCGGCAATCTCTTGCGCACCCATACTTCTCCAGTACAGGTGCGCGGCATGGAGCGCCTGGGTCCGCCGCTGCGCATGATCGCGCCGGGCCGCGTCTTCCGCAATGAGAGCGTGGATGCGTCGCACGAGCATACGTTCTATCAGCTCGAAGGCATGATGGTCGATCGCGACGTATCGGTGGCCCACCTGATCTATTTCATGCAGACGCTGCTGGGCGCGATCTTCCATCGCGACGTGACCGTCCGCCTGCGTCCCGGATATTTTCCGTTCGTCGAGCCGGGCTTCGAGCTGGATATCCAGTGCCTCATCTGCGGCGGCCCGGGCTGCCCCGTGTGCAAGCAGAGCGGATGGGTGGAGCTGCTGCCGTGCGGCCTGGTCAACCCCAGGGTGCTGCGCATGAGCGGCATCGACCCCGAACAGTGGAACGGCTTCGCCTTCGGCTTGGGATTGACGCGCCTGGCGATGATGCGTTACGGCATCGACGATATCCGGCAGTTGCAGGGCGGCGACCTCAGATTTCTAGAGCAGTTTTAGACGCGGAGCAGTTTTGAGCGTGGAGTAGTTTGAAACGTGGAGCAGTCTTAAACGCGGAGCAACGTGGAGCAGTTCTAACCTTGAAGTTCTCATATAACTGGATTCGCGAATTGGTGGCGGGCCTCGACTGCGCGCCCGGCGCTCTGGAGCGGCTGATCACCATGAAGACCGCGGAGTGCGAAGGCATCGAACCCTCCGGCGAATTGCTGGAGCACGCCTGCATCGCGCGCGTGGAGTCGGTGGAACCGATCGCCGGCGCTCGCACGCCGGCGGAGCCGGCCGCCGGTTCGCACAATGTGAAGGCCGTGGTGGACGCCGGCGCTTACGGCGTGAAGACCGTAGTCTGCGGCGCGACGAATTGCCGGCCGGGCCTGATCACGGCATACGTCCCCATCGGCGTGAAGACCATCGGCGGCGTTGAGAGCGATGGCATGTTGGCCAGCGGCGCCGAGTTGGGCATCAATCGCGATCATTCGGGAATTCTGGAATTGATGGGTACTCTCGGCGCGCCCGGCGCATCCATTCCTCGATGCGCGCCCGATTATGTAATCGAGATCGACAACAAGTCGATCACCCACCGCCCGGATTTGTGGGGGCATCATGGAATGGCGCGCGAAGTGTCGGCCATTCTGGGCCTTGGGCTGAAAGACCCCGCGAAGACCGAGTTATTGCCCGATGGCCCGGCGGCGATCCAGGTTCAAGTCGAGAATCCCGATTTGTGCCTGCGCTACAGCGCGCTGGTTTTCGAAAACGTCACTGTGCAGCCGTCGCCGCTATGGCTGCAGCAGCGGCTCACGGCCATCGGGTTGAACCCCATCAACAATATCGTCGACGTGACGAACTTCGTGATGGCCGAGCTCGCGCAGCCCATGCACGCGTTCGATGCCGATCTGCTGAAGAGCGATACCATCTTTGTTCGCCAGGCGCACGCGGGCGAGTGGTTCCGCGCGCTGAACGGCGAAGAATACATGCTGGATCCATCGAACCTGGTAATCGCCGATGCGGGCGGCGCGATTGCGCTGGCAGGCGTGATCGGCGGCCTCGATAGCGCCATCGGTCCGAATACCAGGCGCGTCGTGCTGGAGAGCGCAACCTTCCAGGCGGCGTCGATTCGCAAAACTTCCTCCGCCATCAAGCTGCGGACCGACGCTTCCATGCGGTTTGAGAAATCGCAGGATTCCGCGAATACGGTCCGCGGCATCGCGCGCGCCATCGAATTGCTGCAAGAGATTTCGCCGGGCATCCGCAGCGTAGGCGGAGTGGCCGACGCTCGCAAAGAGATTCCGGCGCCGGAGCCCATCGATCTGCCGCTAGAGTGGCTGGAACGCAAGCTGGGCCGCGCCATCGCAGCCGGCGAGGTGCGCGGAATTCTGGAACGGTTGGAATTCGGAGTGACTGAGACGAAGCCTGGCGTGTTCCGCGTGACGGTTCCCTCATGGCGCGCCACCAAGGATATTTCCATCAAGGACGATCTGGTGGAAGAAGTGGGCCGCATGGTAGGATACAGTTCCATCGCGCCCCACGCGCCTCTGGTGGCCGCGTCCGTGCCGCCGCCGAATCCCGAGCGCAAATTCCAGCACGAAGTGCGCGACCTCTTCGTGGACCTTGGCTTCACCGAAGCGTACAACTATTCGTTCATCGGCGAGGAGACCGCGCGCGCGTTCGGTCTGGAGCCGGCGGCGCATGTGCGCGTGACGAATCCGATTGCGTCCGATCAAGCGCTAATGCGGACCTCGCTGCTGCCCGGTGTTTGGAAGAACGTCGCGGAGAACAGCAAGCACAAGGAAGCCTTTCGCTTTTTTGAGATCGGCATTGAGATTCACAAGCGCGAAGCCGGGCTGCCGGACGAAGTTCCGCATCTGGTGGCCGCAATCTACGAACGGCATGGCGATGGATCGGCCGGTCTTTTCGAAGCCAAGCGCGCGGCCGAATGCCTGATGCCCGGCGCGGAAGCGATTCCAGCCGAGGCCGCGCCCTACGAACATCCGGCCCGCGCCGCGAACATCGTGTGGAGGGGCGAGCGTGTTGGCCGGTTATTCGAGCTGCATCCCTCGCTCATCGATGCGGGACGCGCCGCGCTGCTCGATTTGGATCTGCGTCTGGTTCGCGCTTTGGCTTCGGCCGGCGAAGTGAAGTACGCGCCGGTGCGGCGTTATCCATCGAGCGCCTTCGATCTTTCGGTGATCGCCGGGCTGCGCGAACACGCGGGAGTGCTGGAGCGCAAGATTGCCGGGTTCGCCGGGCCGCTGCTTGAATCGGTGCAATACCTGTTTCAGTACGTGGGTCCGCCGTATGCTGCCGGCCAGAGAAGCGTGTCGTTCCGCGTGACCGTGGGATCGGCTGAGCGCACGCTGTCGTCCGACGAAGTGACCGCAGTCCGCGAAGCCATCATCGCCGGTATGCGCGGGTTGGGCTATGAGCTGAGAGTTTGACCCAACGTTAGGCCCGAGTTCCAAAGAGCGCTCACCGGCAGCGCAAAAAGGTTGCTGCCAAACGCCACCGTCTCACTCCCCGCATAGAGCACGAATCCGCGATGGAACCGCGTGCCGGTCATCTCCGCTAACGCGCGCAGGCCGTTGAAATCGTGGCCCGTCACCGTGGCGCTGGCCTTCACTTCGATGCCGGCGATCGCGCCCGCATCGCTCTCCAGCAGGAAATCCACCTCTTGGCCCGAGGCCGTGCGGAAGTGGAAAAGTTGCGTTCTGACGGCGCTCCACCCTGCCTGCTTGAGAAGCTCCATCGCCACGAAATTCTCGAGTAACCCTCCGCGCACTACGGTCTCCTGCCGGAGCCGCTCCGCGGTTAGGCCCAGAAGCGATGCGGCCAACCCGGTATCGTTGAGAAATAGCTTCGGCGTCTTAATCAGCCGCTTGCCCAGATTGGTCGACCACGCGGGTATCAAGCGCGTCAAGAAGGTCGCTCCCAACAATGAGAAATAGCGTTTTAAGGTGGTCTGCGGAATCGCCAGGCTGCGCGCCACCTCGGCGAAGTTGACCAACGATCCCACGCGCCCCGCGATAAGCGCAAGCACTCTCGGCAGCGCGGCCAGATTGTCGATCTGCGCGATTTCCCGGACGTCACGCTCGAGAATGGTCAGAATGTACGAGCCGAACCAAGCCCTTCGGCGCTCGGGATCGGTGCGCTCCACCGCAGGCGGAAAGCCGCCGCGAAGAACTCGGCTCAAGATATCCTCTGCCGCCGCGCTGCGCGTGGGTGGAGCCGCGGCGAACACGGCATCGATGAAACTGGTTTGCGCGCCGGCTAACTCTCCCTCGGAGAATGGCCAAAGCGCCAGAACCTCCATGCGGCCTGCCAGCGAATCGGAGAGCTTCGGCAGAAGCAGGACATTGGCTGAGCCCGTCAACAGGAAGCGGCCGGGCGTGCGGTCGCGGTCAACCGTCGCTTTGATCGCGACGAACAGCTCCGGCGCCCGCTGGATCCAGAACCACGGGTCCGTCGAGCCCGGCGAGGAAGCCGGCCGGGTCCGTCTTGATGGCGCTCAACACCGCCGCATCGTCGAGGGTGATGTATTGAGCCGGATGGTCCGTCGCAGCGACGTGACGGGCGAGCGTGGATTTCCCGCATTGCCGGGCTCCGTGCAGCAACACCACGGGTGTATCGCCGAGAGCAGCGAGGAGAGCCTTTTTTAAGAATCGCCCATGAAGTGGATGATTATCATCCATATACTGGATGATAGCACAAACACTTTGCTTTGTGTTGATTCCAAGGAATTAGCCAAATCGGCCACGATGTGGATGATAATCATCCACATCGTTGATGATACTACAAGTCTCGTGTTTGCATTAACTTACGCTCATTTTGATGAGCTGCTCCGCATTTTTCAGTGCCTCCGCCGTAAGCGTCTGTCCAGACAACATGCGCCCGATCTCCCGCGTCCGCGCTACCGCGTCCAGCTCCTCAATCGCCGCCACCGTCCGCCCGTTCAACTCCCGCTTCTCCACGCAGTAATGATGGTCCGCGAACGATGCCACTTGCGGTAAATGCGTCACGCATAGCACCTGGCTGGTGGATGCCAGCTTCTTCAGCCGCCGCCCAATGCCCTCCGCCGCGCCACCGCCCACGCCCGCATCCACTTCGTCGAAGACCAGCGTCCGCATGCTGCCGGTCTTCGTCCCAGCCGGCGCGGTCAAACAGGTCTTGAGCGCCAGCGCGATGCGTGAAATCTCGCCGCCCGACGCCACCTTCTCCAGAGCTTTCGGCTCCTCGCCCAGATTGGGCGACGCCAAAAACTCCACGCGATCGGCGCCCGCCGCGGACCACGCCGCCGCCGCTGCCACTTCCACGCGAAAGACGGTCCGCTCCATGGCCAACTGCGCCAATTCCGCCTCCACACGCTGCTCCAGCTTGCGCGCCGCCGCCCGCCGCCGCTCGGTCAGCTCGCCCGCCGCCTTCTCGAACTCCGACGCCAATCGCTGCCGCGCGCGCCGCAGCTCTTCCATCCGTCCGCTGGCATTTTCCACCGACGCAATCTGCCGCCGCACATCCTCCAGAAAGCCGAGGACCTGCGCCACCGACTGCCCGTATTTCCGCTTCAGCCGCGAGATGGCTTCGAGGCGCGCCTCCACCTCTTCGAGGCGCCCCGGATTCGCTTCCAGCCGCGACACGTAGTCGCGCAGCGTGTACGACGCCTCCTGCAAGCTCAAATCGGCCGCCTTCAGGTGCTCGCGCAAATCCGCCAGCGAGTCGTCGATGCGGCAAAGCTCATCCACCCGCTTCGCCGCCACTCGCGCCAGCGAAACCGCCGATTCCTCCCCGCCATACAGCGCCGCATACGCCGCGCTGGCCGCCTCTTCGAGGCGCTGCACGTTCTGCAACACGCGGCGCTCGTTCTCAAGCGCCGCCTCTTCCTCAGCCCCGAGCCCCGCGCTTTCGATCTCTTTGCGCTGGAACTGCCACAAGTCCAGCAGCCGCAGCTTCTCCTGTTCCGACCGCTCCAGCTCCTCCAGCTCCACTGCCGCTGCGCGCCACTGCTCGTAAATTCCGGCCACGCGCTCCAGCAGCTCGCGATATCCGTCCGAGGCGTCCAGCAGATCGCGCTGCGCTTCCGCTGAAAACAATAGTTGCTGATCGTGTTGTCCGTGAATATCCGCCAGAAACGGCGCCAGCTCCTTGAGTAACGAAACCGAAACCGGGCGGCTGCCCACAAACGCCCGCGATTTGCCGCCCGCCAGGATTTCGCGCTCCACCAGCAGCTCGCCGTCTTCGATATCGAGACCCGCCGGCTCCAATAAATCCCGTATGCCGGCGGCCCCGCGCACGTCGAAAATTCCCGCCACGCGCGCACGCTGTGCGCCGGTACGCACCATCTCCGCCGAGCCGCGCGCGCCCAGCAGCAGCCCCAGCGCATCCACTACGATGGATTTCCCGCTGCCCGTTTCCCCGGTCAACAGGTTCAGCCCCGCATGGAAGCGGACGCGCAACCGCTCCACGACGGCGTAATTTTCCACCACCAGCTCCAACAACATCTGTGCAGATTATAGCGGGAGGCAGTTCAACGCGGAGGCGCGGAGAGGCGGAGGCGACGCGGAGATGCGTTTTTGATCTCACCGCTTTTTCATCGACTCCGCGCCTTCCTCCGCCACTCCGCGCCTCCGCGTTGACGATTGAAGTAGGACTGATTGCGCCCTTTCCGTCTTTCTGAGCATCTCGCCGCGTCTATATGTTAGATTTGAGATTAGGAGCCGAATTGAGTTTCGAGACTCTCGCAGCCCTCCTCCTTCAAATAGATATTCTGGACACCATCCTTCAACGGGAAGGACCCGCAGGGCTTTTGGTTCTGGCGGCTCTGCTTGTTCTGTCCGTTTATTCCTGGACCGTCATCTTCGCCAAGTTCGGCGCTCTGCGCGGCGCCCGGAAAACCAACGCCCGCTTTGTGCGCGCATTCCGCAAGGCCGCCAACCTCGAAGCGGTGGTGGTAGCTAGCGAGCAATTCCGCCCCTCGCCTTTGGTTTCGGTTTTCGATTTCGGCTACGAAGAGGTGGAGCGGCAGGTGAAATCGCGCGGCGCGATCACCAATCGTCCGGCCGTGGAGCGGGCCTTGCAACTCGGCGTCAGCGAAGAGCTCACGCGGCTCGAACACCGCATGAACGTGCTGGCCACGGTAGCGTCCGTTTCGCCGTTCGTCGGCCTGCTCGGCACCGTGATGGGAATCATTCGCGCCTTCGACGCGCTTAGCACGCAGGGCACTACCAGCCTTCGGGCCGTAGGACCGGGCATCGCGGAAGCGCTCTATGCCACCGCGCTTGGTCTTTTTGCCGCCATTCCCGCCGCCATCGCGTACAACGCTTTCGGCGGCCGCATCCGCGAGATCGGCACGCGCATGGACGATTTCGCACTCGAATTCCTCAACATGGCCGAGCGCAGTTTCGGAGAATAGCATGTCCTTTTCCGTAAATGGCGGTGGCTTCGGATCGCGGCGCGGCAACCGCGGCGGCGCGCCCCTGGCGGAAATCAATGTCACGCCGTTCGTCGATGTGGTCCTGGTGCTGCTCATCATCTTCATGCTGACGGCGCACGTGATGGAGTACGGCCTGCAGGTGGATGTCCCAAAAACGCAGTACGTGCGGGACACCGCCAAGGAACTCCCCGTTGTCTCGATCCAGAAAGACGGAACCACCTACCTCAATGAGCAGGCGACCAATTACCACGAACTGGGCTCCGCCATCCATCAGAGGTTCGGCAAGGCGACGGCCGTGTACCTCCGTGCCGACAAGGACACTACCTACGACATTGTGGCGCAAGTCGCGGATGAATTGGGGCACGTCGGCTTGCAGGTGAACCTGGTCACGCAGCCCATCGACCAGACCGGCAAAGGCAGACGGAGATGACCGCTCACGCCCAAATCCTCGACCAGCGGGAGCACATCGCCGGGTCCTTCTGGGGATCGGTGACGCTGCACGTTTCGGTCGCGGCTGCCATGCTCTCGTACAGCGCATTTGAAGCGACCCGCAAGCCTACGATGGGCGATGCGGACGGCGGCCGCATGGGCGCAGTGGCGGTCAATGCCGTCCATTCCATCCCGCTGCCCTCGCGCAATGCGCCGCCTAACCCGGTGGCCAATCCGACCGAATCGCAAGCCCCCACGCCGCCACCCAAAGCCAAGCCCATTGCCAAGGTGAAGGCGCCGGAACCCAACGCAATCCCCATCAAGAGTAAGCTTGCGCCCAAGAAGCCCCAGCCCATCGAAGCCGCGGCGCCCAACAAGTTCCGCGAGCAGCAGCCCGATCTGCCCAATCAGGTTTACAGCAAGAGCGGCCAGGCGCTCAGCTCGCCTATGGTTCAAATGCCGGGCGCGGGCGGCGTCGGCATCGGCAGCGATTCGCCGCTGGGGCAGCAGTTCGGCGCGTACGCCAAGCTGATCATCGATCGCGTGGCGCAACATTGGCAAACCACTACGCTCAACGCCCGCATCCAGACGGCGCCCATGGTGGTCGTGACCTTCACCATCAATCGCGACGGTTCGGTGCCGCAAAATACCATCAAGATCGCTCAATCGAGCGGCATTGATCTCGTGGATATCTCCGCGCGACGCGCCGTCATGGACGCCGCTCCGTTCCCTTCGCTCCCCGCGGCCTACCTCCGCAACGACGCGCAGATTGAGCTGCGATTCGAATTGAGGCGTTAAATGAAAAAGCTTCTCTTGTCAGCGTTTGCCCTCGCCGCCTTCTGGCTCGCGCTGGCCGCGCAGGATTTCAGCGGCGTCATCTCCAAGGGCCAGCAGCCCCACATCGCCATCCCCGACCTCCGCGGCTCCGGCGATGCGCAAAAATTCATGGCGGCCTTCAACCAGACCCTCTGGAACGACGTCAATGGATCGGGCCTTTTGAAGATGGTCCCCAAGACTTCCTATCCGCTTACGGTTCCGCAGCAGCCCTCGGATTTCGATTCCACTTCCACGCCCGGTCAAAACTTGGGCGGCCGCGCCATGTCCGATTGGGCCGGGCCGCCCGCTTCCGCCAATTACCTGGCCTTCGGCTACACCGCCATTCAGAACGGCGTTTTCGTGCTGCGCGGCTGGCTGTTCGATCTGAGCCAGGCCACGCCCACGGCCGCGCAGGTGATCGGCAAGAACTACCTCGGCTCCGTGAATGAAGCCGGCGCGCGCCAGACCGCCCATGAATTCGCCGCCGACATTATTGCCAGGTTCGGCGGCAAATCGCTCTTCGGCACGCATATCTATTTCGTGCACCAGGCAGCCGCGGGTGCGCCCAAAGAGATCTGGGTAATGGATTGGGACGGCGGCAATCAACGCCAGGTCACGCATTTCAATTCGCTCTCCATCGAGCCTTCCGTTTCGCCCGACGGATCGAGGATCGCGTTTACCAGCTATGCCAAAGGGACTCCCGGCATATATGTCTTTTCCGTGGACCCGGTCCGCGACCTGCACTTTTACAATCAGTCGGCGTCGGTGAATTCCGCGCCCTCGTTCACCCCCGACGGCAAACAGATTCTCTATTCTTCTTCCGCCGGAGGCTGCTGCCGCATCTTCGCCGCCAATCCGGATGGCAGCGGCTTCAAGCCCATCACGCACTCGCCGTACATCGATACCGAACCCAAGGTGAATCCCAAGACGGGCAACGACGTGGTCTTTGTTTCCGGGCGGTCCGGCCCGCAGCAGATTTACCACATGAACATCGACGGCGGCGACATCGAACGCCTCAGCGAAGGCACCGGCGAAGCCTCCAACCCGTCGTGGCATCCCGATGGGCAGCTTATCGCATTCTCCTGGACCCGCGGTTTCGCCGCCGGAAAATTCAACATTTTCACCATGGATGTGGCTTCGCGCCGCTATATACAGTTGACCCACGATGAGGGAAAGAACGAAAATCCAAGCTGGGCCCCCGACGGCGTGCATTTGGCATTTGCTTCCACACGCATCGCCGGGCGGACCCAGATTTACACCATGCTGGGCGATGGAAGCCAGCCGCCCACAAGGTTGACGACGCAGGGTCTGAATTTCAGCCCTGTATGGGGAAAGTAACGGAATCGATTAGTATTACCTACGTATCAGGAGGGATTGTTCATGTTCAACAAACGCAAAATCGCTGCCATCACGCTTGCCGCCACGCTGGCCCTCTTTGCCGCAGGCTGCAAGAAGAAAGCTCCACCGGCTCCACCGCCGCCGCCACCGGCTCCAGTTGCGCCGCCCACAGTGGCGCCCGCACCGCCGCCCGCGCCAGTAGTCGCGCAGTTCACGGCGGAGCCCACTTCCATCCAGCGCGGTCAATCTTCCACGCTGCGTTGGCAGGTGAACGGCAATGCCACGGCCGTTTCCATCAATCAGACCATCGGCACGGTGCAGAACACCGGCAACCGCCGAGTGTTCCCGAGCGACTCGACTACTTATACGCTGACCGCCACGGGCCCCGGCGGCTCCACCACGGCCAGCGCTACCGTGAGCGTCACGGCGCCTCCGCCACCACCGCAGCCGCCGCCTCCACCTGCGTCGGCCGCCACGATTACGGATCGCCTTTCGGCCGTTCAAGACGCCTATTTCGATTACGACAAGAGCGACATCCGCGCCGACGCCCAAGCCGCGCTGCAGCAGGATGCCGCCGCGCTCAAGAGCATCCTCGCCGATTTCCCGAATGCCAGTATTTCGGTGGAAGGCCATTGCGACGACCGCGGCTCGGCCGAATATAATCTGGGCCTAGGCGACCGCCGCGCCAGCTCCGCCAAGGATTTCCTGGTGCAGTTGGGCGTTCCCGCCGACCGTCTGAAGACCATCAGTTACGGCAAGGAGCGGCCGCAGTGTACCGAGGAGAACGAATCGTGCTGGCAGAAGAACCGGCGCGCGCACTTCTCGCCGGGGCAGTAACATTAGATCGGCGCAGTAAGATTAGAGTAGATCGCCGCGGGCGGCCCGGCCACCGGTTCCGCCCGCACTATAAGGAGAGCTGCATATGATCCGGCGTCTTTGCGCATTAGTTCTTATCGCCTCGCCCGCTTTCGCGTTCGCTGCCAGCAAAGAGATTCAAGAGCTGCAGCGCGACGTTGCCATCCTGCAAGACTTGGTCAAGCAAATTCAGCAGTCCCAGGACAAGCAGTTTGCCGCCCTTGGCGAAATGGTTCGCCAATCGCTGGACGCCGCCAACCGCGCCAACACCGCCGTAGCCGTGATCCAGAGCGGCTTTCAACAGAGCGGCAACCAACTGAAGACCGACGTGGTGGGACCGGTGGTAGGCCTGAGCACGCGCATGGACCAGGTCACCAACTCCGTCAGCACGCTACAGCAAGCCGTCTCCGATCTCACCAGTTCGCTCAACCGAATCCAGGCGCAATTGACCGACATCGGCAACGCAATTAAGGTGCTGCAAACCCCGCCTCCGCCCCCGCCTCCCGGCCAGACAACGACTCCCGGCGGCGGCGCTCAGACGTCGGATAGCGCCTCATCCGTGCCCCCGGTGAATGCGACCGATCTCTACAATTCCGCACGAACCGACCATCAATCCGGCAAGCTGGATTTTGCGTTGCAGGAATACGCCAGCTACTTGAAGTATTTCGGTAACACCAATTTCGCGCCCTACGCGCAATATTACATCGGCTCGATTCACTACTCACAGAAGAATTACGAGACCGCGGCCGCCGATTTCGATACGCTGCTCGAAAAATATCCCGACACCCCGGGAATTTCAGCGCAGGCGCACGAGTACAAGGGCAAGAGCCTGGTCGCGCTGGGTAAGCGCACTGCCGCCAGCCTCGAGTTCAACGCTGTGATCAGGAATTATGCCGGCACCGACACCGCGAGCCAAGCCTGCACCGATCTCAAAGAATTGGGCATGCACTGCCCGCCGCCCGCGCACCCCGCAATCAAGCGCAAGGATTAAATAAGTGCGGATACCAGGATCCGCGTCTGGCATCCGTTGTTTCGAGCGGAGTTGGGAAGCTCTGACTTCACATTTTGAGCCCCCCAGAACCCCCAAACCACGGATGCCCCCTGCTTGTCGGCCCGGCAGCCCGGGCAAGGCCCGCGGCAACCTGGCAAGTGGCTGGGTCCTGCTGGGCGCCAACGCCCGCGACTTCGCCTCGCTACACCGTGAATGGCTGGAGCAGGGCCGCTTGCACTTTGGGTACTGATCATCCCGCAGGAGCGGTATTCCACGGCAGAGATCGTTCGGTGCATGTTGCGCCTTAGCCTCGTCCGGCTAGGTCCGCATAGGGTGTACGCCGGAAATGGGCGAGCATACCAGAGCCTGTAGGGTCCACAACAACTTGGGAGCAATAGGAAGACGGCTGCAAAGCCGGCATCCAGGTTTCGCCGCCATCCAGGCTGACTTCAAAACCGACGGGAGTCAAAGCTGCCAGGCGCTTCGTATTGCCAGGATCAATCACCAAACCTGACGGCTCATACCCGCCTTTCCAGGAGAACACCGTGCTCCATGACTGGCCCGCGTCCGTGCTTTTGTAGATCGCAGCGGTACTGGCGCCGAAAAGAACCTGTGGGTTCCGGGTCGGGCTGAATGAGTTGTAAACCGGCTGGCGGATTGGTGAGTTTCGTCCAGGTGGCGCCGGAATCGGAGGAACGCATGGCGGCCGATCCGGCGTTCTGCGGCTGCCAGGCGGCTACGACGGGAAATCGGGAGACGTAGTCGTGCCGGCGACATAGATGTTGCCCTGCGAATCGGCAACCATTGCTTGGATGGATTCCTGGCCGGAGCCCGCAAACGATACAAGGCGGATGCCGCCTGACTCACGTTGCGCGACCGCGGCAGAGGCTGAGAACAGAAATGCAAGGAGAATACGCCGCATATCGCTAAGACTCAGCACGCGCGCGGCCACCTACAGCGTCGTTGGAGTCGGCAGGCGAAAGCGCCTGCCCCGACTCGCTAACGCTCGCGGCTCCGTAGACGGCTACTGATCGGGCAGCGAAAATAAATACGACGTGAGGTTATCGCGATCTTGCTGCGACATCGGGTATGGCGGCATGATGGTTCCCGGCGATAGCTTTTGCGGGTTTGAGAAATGGTCTTCGACCCAGCTTCGCGCCTGGCGCTTCGCCAGACCATTCAGCACCGGGCCGACCTTGCCTCCCGCGCCGTTCACCGAGTGGCAGGCGCTACAGTGGTTCGCCCCATAAACCGCTGCCCCGTGCAGCACGAATGCGGGAATGTTGGGCAGGGCTGAAGTCGCCAACCGGTCTGGCGTGAGTTGCATCCAATCGGTGGGATATGAGAAATCCACCGCCGCCTCTTGCGGGGGCGTGGACATCACCGCGGCCATGGTCAGCGCCGACCACCCAATGACCGCCAGCAGCACAATGCCGATGGCGGCAAAGCGCCTGGTGACCTTGACCACCTGGCTGCGGTCGAGGAATGGCGCCAGGATCAACGCCAACACCGTCAAGCCCGGCAGCACCACGGCGCCCACCACTTCCAAAGGTCCGTTGAACAGCTTCAGCACTTGAAAAAGGCACAGGAAATACCACTCCGGCCGCGGAATGTAAGAGGTATCGGTGGGGTCCGCCACCTGCTCCAGAGGCACGTGGACGGCTACCGCCATGGCGAACAGCAGCGCAAATGCCAGGAAGATGGCGACGGTGTCCTTGAAGACCTGCATGGGGAAGAAGCGCTTTTTCGGCTTGAGCTCGTCGCCGGGCTCAGCGGCGACGCCGTGCTTACGCACCAGATAAACATGCAGCGCTACCAGCAGGATGGTAGCGGGGGGCAGTATCAGCACGTGAACGGCGTAGAAGCGGGCGAACGTGACCACGCCCACTCCATTCGCGGCGCCGAGCAACTGCGTGAGATACGCGCCGACGCCCGGGGACATCGCCGCGATCTGCGTGGTGACGGTGGTGCCCCAATACGCGCGGTTGTCCCAAGGCAGCAGATATCCGGTGAGGCCGTAGGCCAAGGTGACCAGGAATAGCACCACGCCGATCATCCAGGTGGTTTCGCGCGGCTTCTTATATGCGCCATAGAGAAACACCTGCACCATGTGCAGCACCACCACCACGATGATCATGCTGGCGCCCCAGTGATGCAGGCCGCGAATCAGCGAGCCGCCGGTCAGTTCGGTAAGAATGTAGCGCAGGCTGTCATACGCCTCGCCGGGCGTGGGCGCGTAGTTGAAGGCCAGCAGGATGCCGGTGAAAGCCTGCACCATGAAGAGGAATAACGCCAGGCTGCCGAACACCTGATGCCAGCCGCTCGAAGCCGGTATGTCTTCGTAGAGGAAGTGCTGCAGGGCGCCGATCAGGCCGGTGCGGTGCTCCACCCAATCGCCGATTTCCGCGAGGCGCCGCTTCATGCCTGAGGCTCCCCAGACTTCTTCAGTTGGCCGATGAGCAGCTTGTTGCCTTGCAATTTGGTTTGGAAGCGGTCGAGGGGCCGCGGCGCCGGCCCGGATACCACTTTGCCGTCGACGGAGAAAACGGAGTTGTGGCAGGGGCAGAAGAAATCCTTCTGGGCGCCGTCCCAATGGTAGGCGCAGCCCAGATGCGTGCAGTTGGGGCCGAAGGCGACGATATGGTTATCGTCGTATTTCACCACCCAGGCCGTCCCCTTTTCCGAGATAGCGCGCCAGCCGTCGGTGCGGATTCGGCGGAAAGCCATTTCCACGGGCGAATTGGGGGCGAGACTGGCGACATCGCCGGCTTGGGCCCAAACGTCGGGCCCCTTCCGCTTGGCGGGCGTGAAGAGATAGAGCAATGCGGGAATGCCAAGCGCGGCGGAGACGATGGCCATCATGCCGTTGATGGCGGTCACGTAGAATCCGCGGCGGGTGGTTCCTTCAGGTTGGAGTGTTTCTGCTGGCGGCACGTCATCCATGGTAAACCGGACGGGCACGCATTTTGTCGCCTAGTTGTATTGGTTTTGCAAAACCCGGCTACTTCATCTCGGGGCTGCTGGCCGTGGCGGCTTCGGCGCCGAAGTTCTGGTGAATCACCATGCTTTGGTCCGAGTAGAAGGTCCGGCTGCCGCCGCTGGGGTTCGCGGGCATGGCGGTAATCACGTAGCCGCCGGCGTTGGCCGTGAGCGTGTATTTGTACTGTCCCTTTTCGCCGCCCGACAAGTCGTTACCGATCAGGTCGGAGGACGAGGGCGTAGCAGGGCCGCTGGCGGGCGGCCCGAGCTCCTGGAGCGAAGCGGCATACCGGCCGAATTGCGACTGGTATTGCACCTGCGCTTGATGCAGGGTTTGGATGGCCTTGATGGCGCCTAATTCGCGCGCGCCCATCTGGGCCTTTTGGAATTTGGGAACGGCGACGGTGATGATGATCAGGATAATCGAGATCACGATCAGTAGCTCGATCAGGGAGAAGCCGCGGCGGCGGTTGATTTGGCGAAGCATACGCTCTCTTATTCTATGACGCGGAGAAGGGGCGGAGCGTTTAGGGCGGCGTAAGAGTGGCGGCCGGCGATTCGCGGCGGGCGCCACTGGAGCATCCACCAAGCATCCCTGGTCGCGCTCGCCGCGCTCCGAGGCATTCGCTATACTTTGGACGCAGGTGACTGGTACGGCGGAAGGAATCCGTGGCGGATCTCATCTCCACTTCGAAGAGCTACCAGGATCTGCTGGCGCGTCTGAAGAGCCAGATTCAGACGGCGCAAGTGCGGGCGGCCGTGGCCGTGAACCAGGAACTCGTCATGCTCTACTGGCAGATCGGGAAGGAGATTCTGACCCGGCAGGAGGCGGAGGGTTGGGGTCGAAAGTCATTGAGCGGCTGGCGAAGGATCTCCACGTAGAATTCCCAGAAATGAGAGGGCTTTCGCCGCGGAATCTCAAATATATGCGGGCCTTTGCCGAAGCTTGGCCAATTGTGCAACAGCCTGTTGCACAATTGCCCTGGGGTCACAACGTCAGGCTTCTGGACCTCATGAGGTCCGCTGAGGAGAGGCTTTGGTATGCGGAGCAGGCCATCCGGAATGGCTGGAGCCGGAACGTCCTCGTAATGCAGATCGAGGGCGGGCTCTTCCGCCGCCAGGGGAAGGCAATCACCAATTTCCAGGCGACTCTCCCGGGGCCGCAGTCCGATCTCGCTCAACAGATTCTCAAAGATCCGTACAACTTCGACTTTCTCACCCTCACTCAGGAAGCCCACGAGCGCGATCTCGAACACGGACTCCTCGCGCATCTCCGTCAATTCCTTGTTGAACTCGGCGTGGGATTCGCCTCCGCCGGGAGCCAGGTTCCGCTTGAGGTTGGCGGAGAGGACTTCAAGCTCGATCTCCTGTTCTACCGTTTAAAGCTCAGATGCTTCGTCGTTATCGATCTGTCGTTATCGACCTCAAGCCGGGCGCATTCAAGCCGGAGTACGCCGGCAAGACGAATTTCTATCTCTCCGCCGTCGATGACATGCTCCGCCATCCCGACGACAAGCCAAGCATTGGTCTCATCCTGTGCAAGGCGAAGAACGGAATTGTGGCGGAGTATGCAGGCCGCTGTGACGCGGGAGAGGGGCGCCGCTTGCAGTATCAGGAGTTCGAGCCGGGTAACGCCGGCGGTCTTGCCGCCGGTTCTCTGAATGCGCTTGACCAACGCCATTCTTCGGGACTTGCAGCCAACCCGCTTCGAACCGGATTATCTTCCAAGTACGCAATTACCGACGAAAGCTCCTTCTCCGACCTGATCCAGCGATCGTAATACTCTCTCTGCCAGAAGGGTGCTCCGGTTTTCCCAATCAGCCTGTTGGCCCGGTTTGCAGTTGCGGTCTTCAACCACCGCATGATCTCGGACAGAGGAATGAGGGGATCCATGACCACGTGAACGTGGTTCGGCATCACCACCCAAGCGAAAAGATCATACGCGCGACGAACCTGATCCCCGTGCAGCAAGGCTTCGGCACAGATGGATGCAATCCGTGGCTCGATCAGCCATCGCGGGCCGACAACCGGGGTGGGCGCAGGCCTCGTGCCAGCCAGCCGCCAAGTGACAAAGATCGTGGACTTCTCCGGAGTCCAGTGCGGCAGTCTTCGATGCCAATACATATTAGATGCCAGTACATAGTAATAGTAAAAGAACCGGCGGCGAGACCGCCGGCGTTACCAGGGAAGTGCGATTACTGCCGGCTTCCTCTCACGAACCTTGCCGCCGCTTTTTACCAGGCGCTCACCAGCGAGTGAATCGCCTGCATCCGCCGCCAAAACGCGGCCAGCAGATCCAGCCGCAATGCATTAGGCCCGTCCGATAGCGCCTGCTCCGGCCGATCGTGCACCTCCACAAAGACGCCATTAACGCCAGTCGCCACGGCGGCGCGCGCCAGCGGCTCGATGAACTGCGGCTGGCCGCTGGAAGCGCTTCCCGCTCCGCCAGGCAATTGCACGCTATGGGTGGCGTCGAAGACTACCGGCCAGCCGGAATCGCGCATGACCTTGAGGCCGCGCATATCCACCACCAGGTTGTTGTAGCCGAATGACGAGCCGCGTTCCGTCAGAACCACTTGATGGTTGCCGGTGGAGGCTACCTTTTCAGCGGCGCGGTGAATATCGTGCGGCGCCACGAACTGGCCCTTCTTGATGTTGACGATCTTCCCGGTGCGTCCGGCGGCGATCAGCAGGTCGCTCTGGCGGCAGAGGAATGCGGGGATTTGCAGGATATCGGCGCCTTCGGCGGCGACCTCGGCCTGTGATGGCTCGTGGATGTCGGTGAGGATCGGGAATCCCTCGCGCCGCACGCCCCCCAGGATGCGGATGCCTTCGCGCAGTCCCGGACCGCGGTAGGCGCCGCCGCTGGTGCGGTTGGCTTTGTCGAAAGACGCTTTGAAGACGAAATCGCCGGCGGCTTCCCGTATGGCGCGCGCCATGAAGTGCACGTGCTCTTCGCTTTCAATCACGCAGGGCCCGGCGATCAATACCAGCGGGCGGCCAGGGCCGAACGCGCCGAAATCAATGGGCACGCGAATACTGAGGCTCCATCGCCTCCACCGCCGCTGCCGGGCGACGGCGGTTGTCGTAAGACGCTTTGATGAACGCCGCGAACAGCGGATGCGGCTCCATGGGCTTCGACTTGAACTCCGGATGGAATTGGCAGCCCAGGTACCACGGGTGATCGGCGATCTCGCAGATCTCGACGTAGGTATTGTCGGGCGTCACGCCGGTGATGCGCAGACCCGCGGCGCGCAATTGGTCTTCGTATTCGCGGTTGAATTCATAGCGGTGGCGGTGGCGCTCGTGAATTTCGCGGGCGCCATACGCGCGCTGGGCGAAGCTGCCCTCGGTCAGGCGGCACGGCCAGCTTCCGAGGCGCATGGTGCCGCCGAGCTCGTCGACGCCCTTCAATTCGCGCAGCTTGAAGATGACGCGATGCGGCGTGCCGGGGTTGAATTCGGTGGAATCGGCTTCTTCGAGTCCGGCCACGTTGCGCGCGAACTCAATCACCTGCGTCTGCATGCCGAGGCAGATGC
>PLDF01000503.1 GCA_003135055.1 Bryobacterales bacterium
CCCCGACGCGGTCACGCTTGCCGCCGCCGCATTCACGGAGCACTGACTGTTGCTCAGCGTCACCGCGGCCCCAGGCGCCGCGGAGGTATAAGCCGTGCCGGCGTCGTTGAGCAGGAATATCAGGTTCGTGGCCCTGGCGTAGTAGGCCAGGCAGGAATTGGCCGACGAGACCGTATTGAAATTCGCGTTGAACCAGACCCATAACGTGGAAAGATCCGCCGCTCCGGAGGTGTCGAGGTACTGCATGCTGAAAACCTGCGAAGACCCCGCCCCCGCCGCCGGCGTCACCGATAGCGGCTGTACGCTGGGGCCGCTGGTGGTTATCGCCAGGTTCTGCGACGCCGAAAGCAGCGAGCCGGGATTCAGGATGGCCACTTGCGCCGTTCCCGGCGTGGTCAGCAAGTTCGCGGGCACCGTGGCCTGCACCTGCGCGGAGCTGATGAAGGTCGCCGGCAGCGTGACCGTCGTCCCGGTTGGCGCCGTCCACCAGACCGATGCGCCCGATAGAAAATTACTCCCGTTCGCCGTCACGGTAAACGCTGCCGAATTCTTCAGCACCGTGTTCGGGTCGATGGAGGTCAGTTGGGGCTGCTGAGAAGCGTTGACGCCGGTGATCAGAAATGCCTGCTGTCCGGTAAGTCCAAAACCGGGATTCAGGATCGCGACCTGCGCCGTCCCGGCCGTGGTCAGCAGATTCGCGGGCACCGTGGCCTGCACCTGCGCCGCGCCGACAAAGCTCGCCGGCAGATTGACGGAGGTTCCGTTGGTAGTGGTCCACTCGATGGATGCCCCGGCTTGGAAACTCGACCCGTTCGCAGTCAAGGTGAATGGGGAGGAATTCTGCGCCGTATGGTTCGGACTGAGGGAGGTGAGCGCCGGTATGTTCTGGCTGTTGTTCGTGATCAGGAACGGCAGAGACCCGGAGGATGCGCCGCTGGGGTTGAGGATGGCCACCTGTGCGACTCCCGGAGTGGTCAACAGGCTGGCAGGAATTGAGGCCTGAAGCTGGGCCGAGCTGATGAAATTCCCCGGCAGTGCGATCTGCGCGCCACCCGGGGCAGTCCATTCGATGGAGGCGCCGGAAACGATATTGGCGCCGCTAGCCGCCAGCGTAAAGCCGCTGGAGTTGACGAACGTGGCGCTGGGCAGCAGCGAGGAAAGCTGCGGCGCGACAATGAGGGTCACCGCGTCGTTGGCAGCGGCGGTATTCGACCCCCCGCCGGACGCCAGCACCAGATTCACGAACAGCGCCGGCGCGTTGGCGAGCACGTTGCCGGTCAGGAAAATCGGTGGATAGCTTTGGCCTTGCGCCAAGGCGTCCGAACGGGTACAGATCAGCGTTGCGACGATGCAGCTCCAACCCGAGCCGGTCAGGCTCGTGACCGTAAGGATGCCGCTGGGAAGCAGATCTTGAACCGTTATGGCGCCGGAGGTCGCGCTACCGGTGTTGCTGACGATGAAGGTGAAACTGGCGCCTACTTCGCCCTGGCTCAAATTTCCGCTGTCCGTTTCGGCGATGGCCAGGCTGGGCGGGGCGCTCGAAGTGAAGCGCGGTTCGGGAAACGAGACATCTTGCGCAATTCCCTCCCCGACAAGCGGGAACGCGCCGCCATCCGTATTCGGAGCGAGCGAACCCTGAATGGTCAAGGTACCCGACGGCGTAGAGCCGGTTGGGAATACCACCCAGACCTGAAAATCGAAGGTATCGATTGATGCAGGGCTCTCGCCAGTTACTTCCCAAACCGCGGCGGCCGAGCCGTTGGTCACGGTCAACTGTGCGGCTGGCACGCTGCCGATTGTGCCGCTTGCCGCGACCGGACTCAAAGGGCCAGCTTCGTTGGCCGTCAGCGCCGCCGAAAGATTCGCAGTGGGGACAATGGTGTTGAGCGCTACCCAGAGTTGCGCGCCCGCGGGCACGCCCTGGAAAGTGGCCTTCAGCCGCGTTCCGGCATCTGCCAGGCCGGCCGTGGCAAGATTGGGATTGGAGGCTGCCAGCGCGCTGCTGAAGAAACCCGATTCCGAATTGTAGACGACGCCCGGAATATTTTGCGGTGTGGCGCCAATTTGCGTCAAGAAGGCGGTACCGAAGTTTTCGGCAAAACGGACAACCGCCGCGCCGCACGGAATGGCAGCCACGCATCCGCTAAGACTCACCGGGCCTGCGACTGCCGTGTTGCCCGCATTCCTGGTCTGATAGACGAGGCCAAATTGGGTGAAGCCGGCGATGCCGGACGGGGAAGCGACAGTGATCGCAGGGGAACCTACGATGCCGACGGATGCCAGAATTTCCGGGGGTGTCGCTGTCCCAACGGCATTCCAGAACGCGGCCGCGTCCGCGCGGATATTGACCATCCGGAGCACCCGAACCGTGCTGCCGGTCGGGCCAACGCCGGAGCTGCCGGCGGCCGTCAGGGGCACTCCATAGAACGTCACCGAATTGTCTCCGGAGGCGACGCCTTCAAACACGTTCGGGCGCCCGGGCGTGCCATCGTACGGTTCGCCGCCATTCGAAACGATGCTGCATCCGGTCAATGGGGTGGCGCAGGCAAGCTGGATCGACGGGACGCCAGTCTCGAACTGGGCTCCAGGTTCATCCACCGTCAGCAACGCCTCGGACGCGCCCGTAGTGGGATCGAGTATCCGGCTGGTGACGCTCGTATTCAGCGTCACGGTGATATTGTACTGGGGCAGAGGACTGCCAGCCGCGGTGGGCGTTCCTCCGCTGCAGACCATGACGATGTCGCCGATTCTATCCGTCAAGCCTTCCGCACGCAAGGTCGGGGTAACGGCGGTATTCACCTGACAGGTCAGCGGCGGCCCCACCTGAGCGGCAGCTTCCATGCTGAACAGGACACAGAACAGGACGGCGAAAACCGCACCCCGGATCAGCCTCTTACTGGAACGATTCAGAAATGCCTCGATTCCAGGGGGGAAATGTCAGAGGCGCGGAATGCGACCACCGCCTGTTGGCGTGATCGCAGCCTTGCAGGCCGCTGCGAGGCCGAATCGGGCTGACGAGCGTGGATTTACCCGAGGGTTCAGGAATCGTGAACATTTATACATATTATAAACGAATTCGTATCAAATGTCACTAATTAGCTTCGCCATGCGCAGAGTTGTCCGGCAATCTTTGAGCGGCTGAGCGGCCGATGGGTACTTAACAGTTTTGGGGATTTCGCGGCTCTGTCGCGGAAATCGCCCCTTAGTTAGAAGGTGTGAACATATCGCGTTCACAAGAGTGTGAACGCTGCACGCATGAGTGCGTGCGCCACGTGCTTGGCCAGTAACGGCGCGGCAGCCTCTGAATCCGTCTCCCCCAGATCGGTTACGCACCCGCGGCCGACCGCGGCCGACGCGGCCGATACCCGATTTGCGGACATGCCCGATCCATGCTATTGTCAACTCCCTGCGAATCAAGGTGAATAGCTTCGGTCAGCCCGATTCGGCGTGGGCCGCGCGCATAGCCGTTGCGCTCGCCGCAACCGCCATGGCCGGCGTGCCTCTGCTCATCGCGCCGGGCCTGACGCTGGAATACGAGACGACGCCGAAACTGGTTCTGCTGCTGGTCTGCACCGCCGGTATCTTATTGTGTTACCGGGCATGGTGGCCGGGCGCGGTCGCGCTATTTGACACGCGCCGGGGAAGATTGTTTGCCGGCATCCTGGCCGCACAGTTTCTCTCGCTGCTGGCGGCCACGGCCTTTTCTTCGCAACCGGCGCTCTCGCTGGCGGGCTCATCGTGGCGGCGCTACGGATTGGTTACGCAACTTACTCTGGCGCTATTCAGCTTGACGGTCGCCGGACTCGCCGCGGCGCACGCCGAATCGCCGCGGAAGATACTGCTCGCGATCGCCGGCTCGAGCGGAGTTATCGCGATTTATGCCCTGGCGCAATCGGCGGGCTTCGATCCTTTACTGCCGCGAGCCAGTTACACCATCACATACTGGCTCGGAGATTTAGCCAGGGGACCGGGAACGCTTGGCCACGCGGTCTACCTCGGCGGTTTTCTGGCGGCTGCCATTCCGGTCACCGCAGGCCTGGCGGCCGAAGCTAAAGGGATCGCGAGACTGACTCTATGGGGAATCGCAGCCCTGTGCTTAGTAGCGACCGTGCTCTCCGGTTCGCGCTCGGCGCTATTGGCCCTGGTTGCGGCGGCGGCGGTTTCACTGCCTGCGATCCGGCGTATCCGCTGGCGTATTGTCCGGAGCGGCGCGGCTATTGGCGCGGCCGGAGCGGTGGCGCTGCTATTGTTCCTCAGCCTGCATTCCGGGTCCAGCCTCCGTCTGCATGTGGATCGGTGGCGGCAGGATTTCTATGGCGGAACTCGCCTGCGCCTTTGGCGGGACTCACTGGCGCTGGTGGCGGCGTACCCGATCGCCGGTTCGGGACCCGAGACGTTCGGCAACGAGTTCCGGCGGCGGCAATCCGCGGAACTTTCCCGCGCCTATCCCGACTACGTCCAGGAATCGCCCCACAACTTCCTGCTGGAAGGCGCCATTGCCCAAGGCTGCTTCTTTTTGGCGATCGCCGCCGGGATAATCTATCTGGCGATGGCGGGCCGCGCGGCTTCCAACAAGGGCGCTGCCGCAGGGCTTCGCGCCAGCATGGTTGCGACCCTGGTATCCCTGCTTTTCCTTCCGGTCACGATTAGCGGCGGGTTGATGCTGTACGGCATATTGGGGCTTCTAGTGGCGGTCACGGCGGGGGCCGGCGTGCAGCGGCGTACTACTTTCCCCGGCCTGGTGAAACCGGCCGCGTGCGGGCTCGCAGCGTTACTTCTGGCAGCGTTACTTCTTGCAGCGGCCATCGCTTATTTGCGCAAGGACATGGCCTATGCCGGCATCGACGCCGCCGTGAAGGCGCATCGCTTTGCGGAAATGGCGCAGGCATACCGGACCGCCGCGGATGCCTGGTTCCCCGCCCCGGGCGAAGATCTCTGGGCGTCGCGTCAATTCGCTGCCATCGCGCGGGAACTCGACCCGCAAACGGCTGCCCAGGCGTGGACGCTGGCCGCCGAAGCCGCGGCGATGGCCGAGCGCACAAGCGAGGACCAGGCGGACGCTGCCTTCCAATCTGCGCTGGTCGCCATCGCGACGAATCGCGCCGAGCAGGCTGGCGTGAAGTTGCGCCTGGCGATTGAGCAAGCTCCCACGTGGTATAAGTCGCATCTGCTGCTGGCGCAGCTTCTGCACTTCACCGGACACGACGCCGAAGCGAAGAATGAAGCCAAGGCCGCGCTGGATTTCGCCGGAGCCCGGAGGCCGGGAGTGGAACAGGCGCTACGCGAACTGGGGCTGTGAACTCGGACGGCACCAACACCTATGGCACTGTCCAAGTTCCCATCGTCTGCCAGCCGCTGTTGGCGCCGGACCCCGACGCAAACATGTAGACGCCCTTCGCCCCGGCGTACGCCACTGTGAACGTCACCGGCAGATTCAAGGTCAGATCCATACCTGACGGCGTAACGCTCGCAGCCGCCGCACTGACGGAGCACTGACTGTTGCTCAGCGTCACTGCAGAACCGGTCGCCGCGGAAGAATAAGCCGTGCCGGCATCGTTGAGCAGGAATATCTGGTTCGCGGCCCTGGCGTAGTAGGCCAGGCAGGAATTGGCGGATGACACCGCATTGAAATTCGCGGTGAACCAGACCCATACCGTGGTCAGGTCCGCGGCCCCAAGCGGATCGGCGAACTGCAACGCGAACGTCTGCCGCGCTCCCGACCCGCTGCCCGGCGTCACTGACACTGGCGCCGGGGCCGACCCCGCAGGTACAGTCCAAGTTCCCAGCGACTGCCATCCGCTATTGGCGCCGGACCCCGCCGCATACATGTAGATGCCCTTCGCCCCGGTGTATGCCGCCGTAAACGTCACCGGCAGGTTCAAAGTCAGATCGGTCCCCGACGCTGTAACGCTCGCCGCCGCATTGACGGAGCACTGACTGTTGCTCAGCGTCACTACAGAATCAGGCGCCGCGGAAGTGAAAGCCGTGCCCGCGTCATTGAGCAGGAATAACTGGTTCGCGGCCCGGGCGTAGTAGACCAGGCAGGAATTGGCGGATGACACCGTATTGAAAT
>PLDF01000192.1 GCA_003135055.1 Bryobacterales bacterium
AATATCCGGCCAGCCTTTTCCACAAAGGCCAATTCGTCTTTCTGACGCCGTGGCCCCTGTGGCTGCTGGCGCTCGGCATCATCGCCGCCGCCGGCGCGCTCTATTGGCATGTCCGCCGCCATCACGGAATGCTGTCCGGCGCGCGGCCCATCGGCATCTGGCTGCTCGAAACCGCCATGGTGGCTCTGCTGCTGTTCCTGGTGTGGCATCCCGCGCTCAGCGTCGCCACGCTTCGTCCGCAACAGAACGTAGTGGCCGTGCTGGTGGACAACTCGAAGAGCATGGGCATCGCCGATTCCTCGGGAACGCGTGAAGCGGCGGCGAAGGCGGCGCTTAACAACGGTGTTCTCAAAGGGTTAAGCGAAAAATTTCAAGTGCGGCTTTATGAGTTCGGCAAAGAGCCTGAGCGCATTCAAAGCACCGCCGCGCTGAACGCCAATCAGCAGGCTACGCGCATCGGCGATACGCTCGAGCGGGTGATGGCGGAATCCTCTTCCCTGCCCTTGGGCGCGATTGTGCTGCTGAGCGATGGCGCCGATAACGCGGGCGGCATCGATCTGAACACCATTGCGGCCATACGGCGGCAGCGGATTCCGGTCCATACCATCGGCTTCGGACGCGAGCATCCAACCAAAGATGTCGAGATCGAAGACGCAGTGGTAGCGGCGCGCGCACTGCCGAAATCGCGGCTCACGGCGACGGTGACGTTCCAGAATTATGGCTTCGCGGGCGGCAAGACCAAGCTGACCGTGCGCTCCGAGGGCAAAATACTGGCGGCCCAGGATGTGACCCTCAAGAGCGATGGCATCCAGCAGACCGAGTCGCTGGTGTTCAATGTTGGCGAGAAGGGCGCGAAGACGCTCGATGTCGGCTTGGAGACGATCGCAGGCGAGGAGAACCAGCAGAACAATCGTTTGACGCGCCTGGTGACGGTGGAAGACCGCAAGCCGCGCATCCTGTATATGGAAGGCGAGCCGCGGTGGGATTTCAAGTTCCTGCGCCGCGCGCTGGACGATTTTCCGGATATCGAGGTCGTCAGCATTCTACGCCCCACGCAGAATAAGCTCTACGTGCAGGGCGCGAAGGACGAACACGAGTTCGAGGACGGCTTCCCATCCAAAGCCGAACCGCTTTTTGGATTCCAGGGCCTCATTATCGGCAGCGTGGAGGCGAATTACTTCACGCCCACGCAGCAGCAGTTGATCCGCGATTTTGTGGACCGGCGCGGCGGCGGATTGTTGTTCACCGGCGGCCGGGCGACGCTTTCCGATGGCGGATATCCTGGGTCGCCGCTGGAAGATCTTGTGCCAACCAAGCTGCCGCCGAACCGCGGCACGTTCCATCGTGATTTCTCGCCGGTGGAATTGACGGCGGAAGGCGCGCAGAGCATGATCTGCCGCCTGGACGATAACGAAGCCCGCAACATCGAGCGGTGGAAGAAGATCCCGATGATCGCGAATTACCAGGAAGTGGGCGAGAAAAAGCCGGGCGCTTCGGTGCTGTTGAACGTGATTCCTCCGGGCCGGCGCGCCATGCCGCTGCTAATCACGGAGAATTACGGCCGCGGCCGAACGGCGCTGCTGGCTACCGAAGGCGTGTGGCGCTGGCAGATGTGGCTGCCGCATGAGGATCGCACGCTGGCCACATTCTGGCAGCAGATGTTCCGCTATCTGGTGACCGACACGCCGGGACAGGTATCGGCGAGCACGCCTAAGGCCGTGCTCTCGGACGACACCAAGGTTCCGCTGCGCGTGGAAGTGCGCGACAAGCAATACCAGCCCGTGAACAATGCCAATGTGCAGGCGCGCTTCGTCGGTCCCGATGGAACGTCGGCCACCATGCAGCTTTCGCCGCAACCGCTCGAAGAGGGGATTTATTCGGGCGAATGGACGGCGGAAAAGCCGGGTTCATATGTAGCGGAGATCATCGCGGGACGCGAGCAGGAAGAGCTGGGGCGCGAGGTGCTCTCATTCCGGCGCGAGGATGGCGTGGCGGAGAACTTTCACACCTCGCAGAATCGCGAGCTGCTGGAGAAGCTATCGGATCAGACAGGCGGGCGTTACTACAAGCCCGAAGACGCGTCCAAGTTAGCGAGCGACATTACGTATTCGGAGGCGGGCATCACGGCCCGCGAGACGCGCGACCTTTGGGATATGCCGATCGTGTTTCTGCTGGCGCTGGGGATAAGGGCAAGCGAGTGGCTGCTGCGGCGGAAGTGGGGCGTAGTATGAGGGCCATCCTCCACTCCAATCTGATTGCAGCCTGCAAAGATTTGTGGAGCAGGTTGGCCTTTGTGGGGCAGCCAAGCCTGGCTGCAGCCGGCTTTCAGCCGGCTCTTTCCGACCCCGCGCAAGTCTTGACGCCCGGCCGGAGCCGCCTCTCCAGTGGCAGCTCCGATAAACCATTTGTTTTCAACAAGCCGATTCCCCGGAGCTGTCAGCGGTTCAATCCATCGCGACCCGGTCGCGTCGTGCCGCTGAAAGGCGGCTGCAGGCAAGATTGCCTGCCCCACTTTGTTAAGCTTCTGGCGCTTCTGGCTCTCGGCGCGCTCTGCGCCAATGCCACCACCTTTTACGTGACCATCTCCGGCCTGGGCGGCGAGCCGGATTACGATCAGCGCTTCAAGATGCTGGCCACCGATATCGATTCCAGTCTCAAGAAGGCGGGCGGCGACTCGAATGTGATCACGATGGTGGCCCCAACCCGCGAGCAGATCCGCACGCGCCTCGGCGAGGTGGCAAAGCAGGCGAAGCCCACCGACGCGCTGGTGGTGATGCTCATCGGCCACGGCAGCTTCGACGGCGTGGAGTATAAATTCAATATTCCCGGCGCCGATATCAGCGGCGCGGAGCTTGCCACGCTGCTCGACCATGTGCCCGCCGAGCGGCAACTGGTGGTCAACATGACCAGCTCGAGCGGCGGATCGATCGAATTTCTGCGCAAGGCGAATCGGGTGGTGATCGCGGCCACCAAAACCGGCACTGAGAAAAACGCCACCATCTTCGCGCGCTACTGGGCCGAGGCGTTGCGCGATCCGGCGGCCGACGCGGATAAGAACGAATCGGTTTCGGCGCTGGAAGCATTTCACTATGCGCAGCAGAAGACCACCGAGTTTTTCGACAGCCAGAAACGGCTGGCCACGGAGCACTCGGTGCTGGAAGACACCGGCAAGGGCGAGGGCGAACACACTCCCTCGCCGCAGAATGGCGAAGGGCGCCTCGCGGCTATGTTCCCGGTGGTGCGGCTTGGGTCCAACGCCGCGGCCGCGCGCGATCCGGCCAAGCGCGCGCTGCTCGACCGGAAGGAACAGCTGGAACAGGCTATCGACCAGTTGAAATATCAGAAGGCCGCCATACCGGATAATCAATATAAGCAGCAACTGACGCAGTTCCTGCTTGCGCTCGCGCAGGTGCAGGAGGAAATCGACAAGTGAAGTGGTATCCTCCGTGGCGCACGCACTCCTGCGTGCAGCGTTCACACTCGTGTGAACGCGCTTCGCTACTCTCGCCATTTCTGCAACTAGCCGTCCTGGCGCTGCTCGCAGCCCTAATTCTTCCGGCGCAAACCCTGGAACAGGCGAAAACGCTGCAAAAGGCGCGGCGCTACCAGGAAGCGAACGACGCCTTCAAAAAGTTGGTGGCCGATCATCCCGAAAACGCCGACTACCGCGTGGCCTGGGGCCGCTTGTATCTGGAGCACTGGCAGCCCGACATCGCGGGGGATCTTTTCGAAGAAGCCCTAAAAATCAAGCCCGACGACGCCGGCGCGTTTCTCGGTCTGGCGCTGCTGCAAGCCGAGCGATTCGGCAGCAGTGCAAGCGAACTGGCGCACAAAGCGCTGAAATCGGACCCGCACCTGGTGGAGGCGCAAGAGTTGCTGGCACGCCTCGCGCTCGAGGACAACAACGACGCCCTGGCGCGTGACGAAGCCCACAAGGCGCTCGAAATGGACGCGAATTCCGTGCAGGGCAAGGCGATTCTGGCCACCATGGATTGGCTGGCGGATAAAAAGGATTCCTCCTGGGACCCGCATGACGCCCGCGGCTATGAAACCGGCGCGCACTTCTTCATGTTGAACCGCCGCTATCCGGAATCCATCGAGTTTTACCGCAAAGCCATCGCGCTCGATCCGGAACTGTACACGGCGCGGTCGCAGATGGCGATCAACCTGATGCGGCTGGGGCAGGACGAGGAAGCCTACACCCAGTTGAAATACTGCTGGGATCACGGTTTCCAGGACAGCGCAACCAAGAACACGCTGACCTTGATAGACAGCTACAAGAATTTCGTATCCATCGAAACGCCTCACGCCATTTTGAAGTTGAACAAGAAAGAAGCGGATCTGCTGGGCCCGTACGTCGGGGCCGAAGCGGAGCGCGCCATCACCACGTACGAGAAAAAGTACAAGATCAAGCTCGACCGCAAGGTGCAGGTGGAAGTCTATCCCGACCACGAAGATTTCGCGGTACGCACTCTGGGCATGCCCGGATTGGGCGCGTTGGGCGTGACCTTCGGGTACTCCATCGCCATGGATAGCCCGTCGGGCCGCACGCCCGGCGAATTTCATTGGGCGTCCACGCTGTGGCATGAGATGAGCCATGTGTTCACGCTCACCATGACCAATTCGAAGGTGCCGCGCTGGTTCACGGAAGGCATCGCGGTGCATGAAGAGACCGCCGCAAGCCCGGAATGGGGCGACCGTTTGGGCCCCGAAGAAATAATGGCCATCAAGGATTACACGCTGCTGCCGATCGCCGAGCTGGACCGCGGATTTATCCATCCCTCGTATCCGCAGCAGGTGGTGGTGAGCTATTTCCAGGGTGGCAAGATCTGCGATTTCATCACCGAAAAATGGGGATGGGACACGATTCTGGCCATGCTCCACGATTATGCCCACGGCGAAGAGACGCCGGACGTCATCCGTAAAGAGCTGAAGGTGGAGCCGGCGGAATTCGACAAGCAGTTCCGGGTCTACGTGGAGGCCCAGACGAAGACCGCCGTGCAACACTTCACGGAATGGAAAGACGGCTTGAAGAAGGTCGCCGAGTTCGCCAAGAACAAAGACAACGACGGCGTGATCAAAGAGGGCCTGGCGATTCGCGATCTCTATCCCGACTATGTGGAAGCGGGCAGCGTTTACGAGTTTCTGGCGCATGCCTACCTGGATAAGAAGGATTCGGCCGACGCCATCGACGAGCTGAACCGGTACGCCCATATCGGCGGCCGGAATCCGGCGTCGCTGAAGCTGCTGGCCAAGGAACTGACGGATGCCGGGAAAACCAAGGAAGCAGCGGATATACTAGACCGATTGAACTTTATCTATCCGGTGGACAGCGACCTGCATCAGAAGCTGGGCGATTTGTGGTTCGATCAAGGCAATGCCGCCGGCGCCGCGCGCGAATTCCGCGCCGAGCTGGCGTATAAGCCGATCGACGCGGCGCAGGCGCATTTCGATCTGGCGCGCGCTTACAACGCCAACCATCAACCGGAGCAGTCCAAGGAAGAGCTGATTCTGTCGCTCGAAATTGCGCCGGGCTTTAAGCCCGCGCAGAAGCTGCTGTTACAGTTGAGCAAATAAGAATGGACAATGGACAACTCATGTCAACTACCGTGACGACGCAAATGGAGCCCGAGGTTTTGAAGGCGCGGATCGACCGCTTCCGCCAGGTTCAGAAAGAGATCGTGACGCAGGTGCGCCGCGTGATCGTGGGCCAGGAGGAGGTGCTGGAGCAGGTGATGATCGCGCTGTTCGTGGGCGGCCATTGCCTGATAACCGGCCTGCCGGGCACCGCCAAAACTCTATTGGTGCGCACCTTGGCACAGACGCTGGGGCTGATTTTCAAGCGCATCCAGTTCACGCCCGATTTGATGCCGAGCGATATGACCGGCACCGACATCATAGAAGAAGACCCCGCCACCGGCCACCGCACGTGGACCTTCGTGCAGGGCCCCATCTTCGGCAACATTCTGCTGGCGGACGAAATCAACCGTACGCCCCCCAAGACGCAGAGCGCCCTGCTCGAAGCCATGCAAGAGCTTTCCTGCACGGTCCGCGGCAACACGTATATATTGCCCAAGCCGTTTTTCGTGCTGGCGACGCAGAACCCGATTGAGCTCGAGGGCACCTATCCCCTGCCCGAAGCGCAGCTTGACCGCTTTTTGTTCAACACGATTCTAGATTATTTGACCGCCGACGAAGAGATGCAGGTGGTGGACCTGACCACCACAACCAAAGTGGCGCATGCCGACACGATCACCACCGCGGAAGAGATTCTGAGCTTTCAGCAGTTAGTGCGCATGACGCCCATCGGCGAGAGCGTGGCGCGGCACGCCGTGGATATGGTGCGCGCGACGCGCCAGCGGGACGAAAGCGCCCCCGACTTCGTCAAAAAGTATGTGAACTACGGCGGCAGCGTGCGCGCGGCGCAATTTTTAGTGCTGGCGGCCAAGGCCCGGGCGCTGATGCATGGCCGGTATCACGTGACGTACGAGGATATCCGGGCGTTGTATATCCCGGTGCTGCGGCACAGGATATTGCTGAACTTCCACGCGGAAAGCGACAAGCTGCGGCAGGACGATATTTTGAAAATGGTGCTGGAGGCTAAGGCGGCGCCTAGAGATTAGGGGATAGTCGAGGCTGTCTATTCAACGCGGAGGCGCGGAGATTAGGAGATCGCGCGGAGTTTCTTGAGATGCTGAGTTCAAAGGCAACACTTGAGGGAGCGGAGAATACCATCACGGATCGTATTATTGGTGGCGCAATCGAGGTTCATCGGCATCTCGGACCGGGGTTGCTGGAATCGGCTTATGAGGAATGCCTCTGCTACGAATTGAGCCAGGCAGGACTGAGTTTTCAACGGCAGGTTGCGACACCGGTTAACTACAAAGGTCTCAAATTGGATTGCGCTTACAGACTAGATCTAGTTGTGGAGGATTCGGTTATCGTCGAGATTAAGGCGATTGACGCGCTTATCCCGATTCACTCCTCGCAATTGCTCACGTACCTGAAATCGTTGAATAAGCGTGTTGGGTTGCTCATCAACTTCAACGTTCCAATTCTAAAGCACGGCCTGAAGAGAATTGTGAACCGTTACGCAGGACCCCCGCTGACGCCGAAAGCCTCCGCCTCCTCCGTGATCGACGATTCAACGCGGAGGCACGGAATTAAGGAGGCAAACGCGGAGCAAACCTCAGGAGAAACTCCGCGCCCGTCTTCGCCTCTCGGCGCCTCCGCGTTGAAGACGAACTCTCACCCTCCTCAAACCCCCGCTTCCTCCGTGATCGACGATTCAACGCGGAGGCACGGAGTTAAGGAGGCAAACGCGGAGCAAACCTCAGGAGAAGCTCCGCGCCCGTCTCCGCCTCTCCGCGCCTCCGCGTTGAAGACGGACTCTCACCCTCCTCAAACCCCCGCTTCCTCCGTGATCGACGATTCAACGCGGAGACGCGGAGCTACGGAGGCCGGCGCGGAGCAAACCTCAGGAGAAACTCCGCGCCCGTCTCCGCCTCTCCGCGCCTCCGCGTTGAAGACGGACTCTCACACTCCTCAAGCCTCCGCCTCCTCCGTGATCGACGATTCAACGCGGAGGCACGGAGTTAGAGGGGCAAACGCTGAGCAAATCTCAGAAGAAACTCCGCGCCCGTCTCCGCCTCTCCGCGCCTCCGCGTTGAAGACGGACTCTCACACTCCTCAAGCCTCCGCCTCCTCCGTGATCGACGATTCAACGCGGAGACGCGGAGCTACGGAGGCCGGCGCGGAGCAAACCTCAGGAGAAACTCCGCGCCCGTCTTCGCCTCTCCGCGCCTCCGCGTTGAATAGGAATGCCCCGTTGAATACGAACCCAGCGTTGAAGACCCACCCTCCCCAAAGGCCCCCCCTCTAATGCTCCAACGCTTCCTGGACCCCGCCACCCTAGCCTCCATCGACGGCCTCGACCTCGTCGCCAAGACCGTCGTCGACGGCTTCGTGGCCGGGCTCCACCGCTCGCCCGACTTCGGCTTCTCCCAGGAATTCGCCGAATACCGCGCTTACACGCAGGGCGACGACCTCCGCCACGTGGATTGGAACGTCTTCGCGCGAACCGAGAAATGCTACCTCAAGCGCTATCGCGGCGAAACCAACTCGCAGCTTCTGGTGCTGCTCGATACGTCCTCTTCCATGGCTTACAAATCCCATGCGGTGAGCAAGCTCGACTACGCGCGCTTCGTCGCGGCCTCGCTTTGCTACATGGGGAGCCATCAGCGCGATGCGGCCGGGCTGCTGGTCTTCGATCAGGACGTCGTCAACTACATTCAGCCCTCCACCCGGCAGGGGCAACTGTTCCGCCTGCTGCACGCCATCGAAGGGGCCGAGGCTGGAACCGGCGTGCGCACCGATTTCGTCAAACCGTTTATACATTTCCAGAATTTCCAGCGCCGGCGCGGCATCGTAGTAGTGCTGTCCGATTTTTATGAGCAGCCGGAAACCATCGTCAAGACCATTGAGCCGCTGCGCTTTCGCGGCAACGAAGTGATCCTGTTTCACGTCCTCGATCCCAAGGAGATCAGGCCGCAGTTTCGCGATCCGGTACTGTTGGTGGATATGGAGGACGAGGCTGCATCGCTCGAAGTTTCGCCGGAATATGCGCGCAACGAATATAAGCGCCGCATCGACGCGCACATCAGCGGCCTCGAATCGAAGGCGCGCTCGGTGGGTTTGGATTACTTTCTCATGAATACGGGACGGCCCCTCGACGAGGGCTTGCGCGAATACCTCGCGATCCGGCGGAGGTTGCTCTAAATGGGGTTTTTCGCGCCCTGGTTTCTGGTGGGGCTCGCGGCTGTGGGGCTTCCCGTCTGGCTGCATTTGCTGCGCAAGCACAAGTCGCCGCCACAGCCGTTCGGCTCCCTGATGTTTTGGGAGCGGCACACGCAAAGCTCCATCAAGCACCGGCGGCTGCAATATCTGCTGTTGCTCGCGTTGCGCACGGCGCTGTTCATTCTGATTGCGCTGGCGTTCGCGCATCCTTATATCGAGCGCAAATCGATTCCCTTCCAACACACGGGCGAAATTACCGTGGTGGCCATCGATAATTCGCTCAGCATGCGCGCGGGCAACCTGTTCGACCAGGCGAAGCAGATGGCGAAATCCGAGATTTCCGGTCTGCGGGCCGGTGAGCGCGGACAGGTGATCGAGTTCGGTTCGCGGGTCCACGCGCTCAGCGACGTCACGGACGACAAGCAGCAGCTCAATGCCGCCATCGACGCCGCGGAGCTATCCGACGACAAAACGTCGTTCGCCGAGTTGTCGCGCTCTCTGCGCTCCGTCGCGCAATCGCTCAAGCTGCCGCTGCGCGTCGCGTTGTATTCGGACATGCAGCAAACCGGCATGCCGCCCAACTTCAACGATCTGCGTCTGAATGCGGCAATTCGCCTGGAGCCGCATGCTTTGGCGCCCAAAGAGGTTCCGAATTTCGCGGTGGAAAACGTGATCGCGCCGCGCAGAGTTTACGACGGCAAGAAGCAGCGGGTGCTCGCCACCGTGGCCAGTTTCGGCGAGCCCAAAGCCACGCGCCGCGTTTCGCTGATACTGAACGACCGGGTAGTGGAAACCAAATCGGTGGATGTGCCGGAGGGCGGCCGCGCCACGGTGGAATTCCAATCGCTCGACGTGCCCTACGGCCGCAATAAGGGCTCGCTGAAACTCGATGCGGCCGATGCCCTGCCCGCCGACGATACGTTTTACTTTTCGGTAGAGCGCAGCGATCCGCGGCCCGCGCTGTTCGTCTACGAAGCCGGCAACCAACATGCGCTGCTCTATTTCAAAGCGGCCCTCGAAGCGTCGGGCCAATCGGCATTCGACATACAGCCGGTGATTGTCGAGCAGACGGCCAACGTGAATCCCGCGAAATACGCATTCGTCGTGATTTCAGACGTCGGCGTGCTGCCGGGCGGATTTGAGAACCAGTTGCGCGAATATGTGCAGAACGGCGGATCGGTGCTGGTGGCGCTGGGGCACAACTCCATGGCGAAAATGAAGGTGCCGGTATCGGACGATCATATCGCCGAATCGCGCTACGCCGGGCGCGAGGGCGAGCGCTTCCAGACGGTCGCCTGGCTCGACTCGTCGCATCCTTCCATTCAAAAGGACAACAACTGGGCGGGCGTGAAATTCATTCGTGTGCTGCGGGTAGACCCGGGCAAATCGCGCGTGGTCGCGCGGCTCTCCGACGAGACGCCGCTGCTCATGGATCAGCAGATGGGCGCAGGGCACGTGGAAGTGTTCGCTTCCACATTCGACAATATCGACAACGATTTCCCGCTGCACGCTTCCTTCGTGCCGTTCGTGGAGCAGACGGCGCGCTACCTGGGACGCCTCGATTCGGGTCCTCCGGCGGTGCAAGTCGGGTCGTTCGAAGAACTGCGCGACAGCAAGGAAAAGGGGTCGGCGGTTGACGTGGTGGACCCCAAGGGCGGACGCGTCTTCGACCTGAAGGAAGCGGCCACTGCGCAGAACGTCCAGTTCACCATGGCGGGCTTCTACGACATCCGTCGTCCCAACGGACGCAATGAGCTGGTGGCGGTGAATTCGGACCGGCGCGAGAGCGACCTGACGCCCGCTTCCACTGAGGACCTCAAATTGTGGCAAAATACAGCCAACGGTACTTCCGGCGGCGATTCGTCTGCGACGAGCGAGCAAAAGCCGGTTTCGCTGTGGTGGTACGTCATGCTGGCGGCATTGGCATTGGCGGTAGCGGAGTCGGTGTTGGGGAATAGACACCTTGCGGTGGACAAAGAGGCGGCATGAAACCTTTCGATCGCTTGACCGACTATTTGATCGCTCTGGAACGGCGGCTGCGCTGGCTCGCTTTGAGCCGGGGCGTAGCGGTTAGCGCGGCGGCGGCGCTGATTCTCACGGTGCTGGCCGTGTTGGCGGCCAACCAGTTCGCCTTCTCGCATTCGAGCGTGGTGGGAGCGCGCGTGTTCCTGTTCCTGGGGTTGGCGTTCGCCATTGCGGCGGCGCTCATCGCCCCGGTGATCAAGCTGAACCGCCGGCGCGCCGCGAGCGCGGCCGAGTCCAAATATCCGCAGTTTCAGGAGCGGCTGCTGACCTTCACCGAGCGCTCGGAGACCAACGCGGGCGATCCGTTCCTGCATTTGCTGGCCGCGGATACGCTCACGATGGCGCAAACGGCGCAGCCCAACGATGTGGCCAAGACTTCGTGGATCTTCAGTTTTTCGTCGGCGGCGGTGGTTTCGACTCTGGTTTTGCTGTGGCTGGGCATCTCGGGACCGGGCTTTCTGGGATACGGAACCGGACTGCTCTGGGGCAGCGTTCCCAAGGGCGTGAACCGGCCGTTTTACGCCATTTCCGTGTCGCCGGGCAATAAGACGGTGCGCAAGCGCTCGGATCAGATGATCGGCGCGCAGCTTATGGGGTTCACCGCGCCCAAGGTGCAGTTTTTCGCCAAATACGTCAGCGCGTCAAAGTGGGAAGCGGCGGAAATGCGCACCGAGCAGGGCGGATCGGCGTACCAGTTCCTGATTGCGGGCGTGCCGGAGACTCTCGAATATTACGTGGAAGCGGGCGGCGTGCGCTCGCAGACGTTCAAGCTGAATGTGGTCGATTTGCCCGCGGTGAAGAAGGTCGCGGTGACCTATCATTACCCCGAATGGCTGGGATTGAAGGATGTCACCGAAGACCCGGGCGGCGATCTGCGTGCGGTGCAGGGCACGGTAGGCGAGGTGGCCGTCACCACCGACCGGCCGCTGGCAACCGGCGAGCTGGTGCTCGAAGACGGTTCCAAGATTGCCCTATCGAAAGCCGCCAACGGGACGCTGACGGCCAAAGTTCCCATCGAGAAGGATGGCATGTACCATGTCGCCGCGCTCGAAGGGGGCGAGGATGTGCGTTTGAGCGAGGACTACTTCATCGAGGCCATGAAGGACAACCCGCCGGATGTGCGCATCACGCGTCCGGGACACGATTTCCGCGCCAGCCCGATTGAGGAAGTCACCATCGCAGTCGATGCCAAGGACGATTTCGGTCTGAAGGATGTGCAGTTGCACTACTCGGTGAACGGCGGCGCGGAAAAAACCGTTCCGCTGCTGCAGACCAAGAACGCCAAGACATCCTCGGGCACGACGGTCATCGCTCTGGAGGATTTCAAAATAGTGCCGGGCGACGTGGTGAGCCTTTATGCTACGGCGAACGACGCGCGGTCGGTATCGAAGACGGACATCTTTTTCATCGAAGCGCAGCCGTTCGAGCGGAACTATACGCAGTCGCAGCAGGATGGCGGAGGCGGCGGCGGGGGTGGCGGAGGCGATGACGCCAACCAGCAAAATCAGATTTCGCAGCGGCAAAAGGAGATCATCGCCGCCACGTGGAATCAGGCCAAAGGCCAGGGCGCGCGCGGTACCGACACGGAGAATGCGGCGTTTCTTTCGAGCGTTCAATCCAAGCTGAGGGACCAGGCGGCGGCGCTGGCGCAACGCATGAAGAGCCGCGAGCTGGATGAAGCAGGCGATTCCTTTAAGAGCTTCGTCGCGGATATGGAGCAGGCGGCGGCGGCTATGCAGCCCGCCACCGACAAGCTGAAGGCCGCCAAGTGGCAGGATGCGCTGGCGCCCGAGCAAAAGGCGCTGCAGTTCCTGTTGCGCGCCGAAGCCACGTTCCGCGATATCCAGGTGGCCATGGGCCGTCAGGGCGGCGGCGGGGGCGGCGGCGGTGGAATGAACGGCGCCACGCGCGATCTCGAGGGGCTCTTCGATCTTGAGCTGGACACGCAGAAGAACCAATATGAAGGCGTACAGTCGAACCAATCGGCCGACGCGCAGCAGCGGCAGGTGGACGATGCGCTGCAAAAGCTCCAGGAACTGGCCAAACGCCAGCAGGAGTTGGCGGACCAGCAGAAGAAGGGCGGTCAGCCGACCACGCAGCAGCGCTGGGAGCAGGAAATGTTGCGTCGCGACGCCGAGCAGTTGCGGCAGCAGCTCGACCAGATGAATCGCAGCCAGCAAGGCCAGCAACTCAGCCGCAACGGTCAGCAGGGGCAACAAAGCCAGCAAGGTCAACAAGGTCAGCAAGGCCAACAGGGGCAGCAAGGCCAGCAAGGTCAACAGGGACAGCAGGGCGGCCAACAGGGACAGCAAGGGCAGCAGAGCCAGTCCGATCAGTTGGGCCAGATGGCGCAACGCGGGCAGCAACAGGGACAACCGGGCCAGCAGCAGAACGGTCAGCAGGGTCAGGATCAGAATCAGCGGCTGCGCGGCGCCGATCCGAAGAAGCTGCAGCAGGCGCTCGAAAGTATAGAGCAAGCCGTGCAGGATATGCGCAAGGCGGCAACCGCGCAACAGCAAGGCGGGGCGCAAAACGATGCGGACGCCCGCCGCGCGGCGGACCGGATGAACGATGCCGCGCGGAATCTCGCCGGCATGCGCAGCCAGCAATCCACCGGGCAGGTGGACGACCTGGCGCGCCAGGCCGAAGAGCTGGCACGCAAGCAGCAGCAGTTCGAAGGCGACTTGCGCCGCGCTTACACGCAGACGCAGGGGAACGTGACGCGCCAACAGGCCGCTCAGCTCGCCGATCAGCATCAGGCCGAAGTGGCCGACGTGAAGAAGCTGGAACAGGACATGCAGAACGCGGTGCGCGATTTGATGGCGACCCAGCGGGACACGTCCAGTAAGGTACGGCAGGCGTTGAGCGACATGCAACAGGCGGAAATCGAGCGCGACATGCAGCGCAACGCGGGTTGGATCCGGCAAGGCATGATCGATTACGCCGCCATATCGGAGCCGCAGCTCACCGCCGGGCTCAACGACCTTCGCGACAAACTGGGCCAGATTCAGAAGCAGATGGGCCAGGGCGGCCCAGGCGGTAAGAGCGATAAAGCCGGCCAGGAAGACAAGGCCCTGCAAGATACGCTCAGCCAGGTGGAGCAATTGCGGCAACAGGTGGAAGCGCGCGCCGCTCAGTTGAGAGCGCAGAACGGCCAGAACGGACAGAACGGCCAACAGGGCGGTCAACAACCCGGACAGCAGCGGCAGGGACAGCAGCTTACGCGCGATGGACAGCAAGGCCAGCAGCAGGGCGGTCAACAGGGACAGCAAGGGCAGCNNAGCAGGGTCAACAGGGCGGCCAACCCGGTCAGCAAGCCGGCGGCGGCAACAACAATGCCGGCGGTTCCAACGGCGGTTACAACAATGGCGGCTACGGCGGCGATACCTACGGCTACCGCGGCGGACCCATCCGCGATCAGGACATCCAGACCAGCTACCGCAACGCGCTGCAGAGCTTGCAGCAGCTTCAACAGCAGTACCGCGGCGNNCCCCAACGCGACTCGCGATATCAATAACCTGATCCGCGATTTCCGGCAGTTCGATCCGTATGCCTTGAATAACGATCCTCTGTTGAGCCAGCGCATACAGGCCGCGCTGGGCAACATCGAGCAAGTGGAAATGGAGCTGCGCCGCAAAGTGGAGCAAGCCGGCGGCGACGGCAGCGTCCGCAGCCCGGGAAGCGAGCCCGCGCCGCAAGGCTATAGCGACGCGGTGGCGGAATACTTCCGCAAGCTCAGCAAGACCGTCAAGCAGTGAAGACCGATCGGAGCCACGACCGTGA
>PLDF01000496.1 GCA_003135055.1 Bryobacterales bacterium
GCATCTCCTTCACCGCGCTGCCTTGTTCGTCGGCGACATAAACGTTGCCGCTGGAGTCCACTGCCACGCCGTAAGGCAATTTGAAGCCGCCGCCCAGAGGCACGGTATTCCCAACGGTGGCCGTCTGGGCGTGGAGCGGCGACACCGCCAGGAGGCCCAGAAGGAGCGTGCGTCCTGCGATGCGCCTCGCGCTCGTCCATGCTGTCATCGCGGGCCGGGGCGCGGGTTCCGGGCTCAGCGAGCGGGTGGCGGCTGCATTCGGGGCAAAGCNNAGGTGAGGACCCAACGGCTTCAGACGCCGCTGGGGATGCCGACGACAAGACCGGACCTGGGGGAAAGGAGAGACCGGCTTCGAAGCCATTTTCAGGTCCGTACGGGCCTGCGCGAGCATGATGACACTCTGAACGGCTGAAAACAATAGCTGGAAGGTAAAGATAAAAGAAAATCGATGGAAGACAGTCAGTGAAGATTCACCCTGACTGTTGCTTTGGCGCCAGGTTATTAGCCGCAGAAAGAATGTTGCAAGGAGCCTGTTTCAATGGCCATGATTGCGTTTGCTCTCACGGTCGAATTGGCCGTCGGGTCACCCCAACCAGAGCGTTAAGGGTGTGTGACCGGCTATCCGGAAGTTTCGGACCCGAGCGACTGCCAGCGAGCGGCTGGTAGCATGTGCGTGACGTGCAAGAGGCCACACGCAGCGTTGAGAGTGACAAGAAGCCCATCAGGCTCGTACTCCTGCCAGGAATGGACGGCACGGGAGAGTTGTTCTCCGATTTCGTGGATGCTCTGCCGCTATGGGTCGTTCCAGAAGTCATTCGGTTCCCGGGTAAGAAAAGTCTTTCCCACGGGCAATTGGAGGCCGAAACGAGAAGTGCCCTCAGTGGGCTAGGCCGTTTTGTGCTTCTAGGCGAGTCCTTTTCCTCCCCGCTCGCTGTCCGCTCGGCGGCATCTGCCCCTAATGGCTTGTGCGGGCTGGTGATCTGCGCCGGATTCGTTGCCCCGCCTGTATGGCGTGCTCTCCGCGTCATGGCCTCATTGATCGTACCGGCTGCGTGCTGGGCCGTGAAGACACGATCCATCGCCCCGAGAATCCTGCTTGGGCCAGACGCGCCGCCAACATTGGTTAAGAGGCTGCGAAATGCGATTTGTTCGGTGGAGCCTGACGTTATGGCTGATCGACTGCGGGCTGTCCTCACATGTGACGCTCGGGCCGAACTCCGCCGAGTGCAGGTTCCGATCTTGTACGTTGCCGCCACCAAGGACCTCTTGGTCAGAGAAGCATCCCTGAGAATCGTTCAGAGAATCAGGCCGGACGCAAGGGTTGCAAGAATCAGCGGTCCCCACCTCATCGCTCAACGCAAACCTTCCGACACAGCGACGGCAGTGGTCGAGTTTCTTCGCCAGATCACCTGAATGACATGTTGGTGCTGTATTACCGGCACAACGGGAGTTTCGACCACCAGAAACCCCACCCCGGTCATACTTCCGCTCAAGGTTAGCGGCTGGCGTGAACCATAATCACGATCGTCGCCAGGACGAAAAACGTGATGCTACCCCACTGGTACGTCCTTACCAACTCAATCAACACTTGGTTGGTCGATTCATCGAGGGTTCCTGTGGTCTGGAAAACGCGGTGTATCCGCCAGAGTTGGTACAACGCACCGCAGAGGACCAGGAGCAGAAGGGTCGCTCCCCACGGCAGGACCCGGGGCGTCTTGTGGAAGACCATAACAAGCTCGACAACGGCGCAGACGAACATAAAACAGGCGATGACCGCCGAATGGAACCGAGGGACCGTGGTCTTCCTCCACCGAAACTCAATCATCGGTTCACCCCCGGCCACGATTCTATGACAGGACCGCAGAAACGGCACAGGGTGATCACCTTCGCCGCGAAGGTGTCTTCCTCGTGGCGGGCGTGCGGTTCGTGCACGCACGGCAGCAATAGTGCGCGTCGGTCATCACGAAGGTGCGATCGCGAGGCAGGCGGAGGATCAACGCGATGCGGTTCACGAATCGCGGGCGGGCGAGGCTTGGAGTCTGGTCCGCAACCTACACCTTTTGCACCCCCTGCCGTCACTAAATCACACCAGTGATAACAGGACACTTCCAAGCCCGTTCGACCTGACCCTTGTGGACCATCAAGTCTGGTTGTCCCTCTGCATTGGCAGCCGAGGCCCCTTTCGATTGGCCGCCTCAATCACCGCGATGCACTGAGAAACCGCCTGGTCGTGCTTCGGGATTAGGTGCTGCCGATTCGCGGGCCCAGGCGAGACCGAGAATGCTACCGTGAAAAGCAATGCGTGCCGTCGTACAACGCGTCTTGAGAGCTTCCGTCGCGGTCGAGGAACGGGTGATTGGCGAGATCGGGCCGGGCCTGCTGGTGCTGCTTGGTGTTTCTACCAGCGATGCCAAAGCCGACGCAGACTATCTCGCCGAGAAGATCTCAGCCCTGCGCATCTTTGAGGACGGCGAAGGCAAAATGAACCTGAGCGTGACCGATGTTGGCGGGGCGGTGCTCGCCGTTTCGCAATTCACCCTCTACGGCGACGTCCGTCGCGGCAAGCGACCTTCTTTTGACAACGCCGCCCGCCCCGAGCACGCCCGTGAGCTATACGAGTACTTCGTCGCGCAGATTCGCCTGCGCTGCGAGACCGGCCAGTTCCACGCGATGATGTCAGTATCACTTGTGAACCAGGGGCCGGTGACGCTACTGCTGGACAGCTCAAAGTCGTTTTAGTCGGTCGTGCTACCGAGGCCCGTGCGAAACGTCCGGTTTGCCGGTAATACGTTCACCGGCTCGCTTCCTCTCCTGCCCGGCTGCAGATAGAACCTGTCCT
>PLDF01000441.1 GCA_003135055.1 Bryobacterales bacterium
CCCAGTCCCATTTTCGGACACTCCGGGCCCGCTCTGTGGCGCACGCTCTCAGCAGCTTGGCAGCCGTCTCGCAGAGCGCCGCCCGCCCCACGGGCCGGCTCCCCTCGCTCTTCCTGCTAAACTAAAACTTATCCACTCCCACGGAGGAACAGCCTAACTTGCACCCTGCAACGCTCGCCCTGGAGGACGGCTCCGTCTTCGAGGGCCGCAGTTTTGGCGCGCCCACGGAACGGTCCGGCGAAGTGGTTTTCAATACCGCGCTCACCGGCTACCAGGAGGTGTTCACAGACCCGTCCTATTCCGGCCAGATCGTCGTGCTCACCAACCCGCAGATCGGCAATTACGGCACCAGCCGCGACGATAACGAAGCCTCGCGCCCCTACATCGAGGGCCTTGCCGTGCGCGAATTCTCGCACATTGCCAGCAATTGGCGCTCCGACGAAGAGGCCAACAGCTTCCTCGGCCAGAGCGGCATCCCGGTGATCTCCGATCTGGATACGCGCGCGCTCGTCCGGCATCTGCGCACCCGCGGCGTGATGCGCGGCGTGCTTTCTTCCACGGAGCCCGACGCCCAGAAGCTCGTCGAAAAGGCCCGCGGCATTCCCGCCATGACCGGCCTCGACCTCGCCAGCCGCGTCAGCACGCATCGGCGCTACGAATGGACGAAATCCGTGGAGCCCTGCTCGCCCTCCGACCTCACTGGCCGCGCCCGTGAAGTCCGCCATCATGTGGTGGCTTATGATTACGGCATCAAGCTCAATATCCTCCGGCGATTGGTACACTCCGGCTGCCGCGTGACCGTGGTTCCGGCGCTCACCTCGGCCGAAGACGTTCTGGCGCTCAAACCCGACGGCATCTTCCTTTCCAACGGCCCGGGCGACCCCGAACCCCTGCAGCCGCAGGTCGCGAATATTCGCAAACTCATCGGCAAAAAGCCCATCTTCGGCATCTGTCTCGGCCATCAGTTGCTAGGCCTTGCCTGCGGAGGCAAAACCTACAAGCTGAAGTTCGGGCATCGCGGCGCGAACCATCCGGTGCGCAATGAGGTCACAAAGCGCGTCGAAATCACGTCCCACAATCACGGCTTCGCGGTGGACCCCGATTCGCTCAACCTCAACGACATCGCGATCACCCACGTCAATCTCAACGACCAGACCCTCGAGGGATTCCAACACCGCAGTCACCCGGTGTTTTGCGTGCAATACCACCCCGAAGCGGCGCCTGGCCCGCACGATTCTCACTATCTCTTCGACGACTTCGTCCAACTCATGAACGGAGCCGCAACCTCATGAACGGAGCCGCGACCGTGAGAAGCCGGGAAACAATTGGTTGGCAGGCGAAAGCGCCTGCCCCACAAAGACGCCAACCTATGCGCGCCAACGTGGGACAGACGCTTTCGTCTGTCAACCCAGCGATCCCAGCGATTCTTTCACAGCTTCTGAGAGAGCCGAAATAATGCCTCGCCGCACCGACATCCATCGCATCCTGATCGTCGGCTCCGGCCCGATCATCATCGGCCAGGGTTGCGAGTTCGATTATTCCGGCACGCAGGCGGCGAAAGCGCTGCGCGCCGACGGCTTCGAAGTAGTGCTGGTCAATTCGAATCCGGCCACCATCATGACCGACCCGGAGATCGCCGACAAGACCTACATCGAGCCGCTGACCGCGACGTATCTCGAGGAAATCATCCGCCGCGAGCGCCCCGACGCGCTGCTTTCCACCGTTGGCGGGCAGACTGGCTTGAATCTTTCCGTGGAGCTGGCCGAGAACGGCGTGCTCGATAAGTACGGCGTGGAATTGATCGGCGCCAAGATCGACGCCATCAAGAAGGCCGAAGACCGTCTGCTGTTCAAAGACGCCATGCGCAAGATTGGCCTCGAAACGCCGCAGTCCAAGCTCATCACCGCCGTGCAGGGTGGGCTCGATTTCGCCGCGCACATCGGCTATCCGAATATCTTGCGGCCCAGCTTCACCCTGGGCGGCACCGGCGGCGGCATCGCCTACAACCAGGAGGATCTTGAGGAAATTCTGGAGCGCGGCCTCGCGCTTTCGCCGGTCCACGAAGTGCTGATGGAAGAGAGCGCGCTCGGCTGGAAAGAGTACGAGCTTGAGGTCATGCGCGACCTCGCGGACAACTGCATCATCGTCTGCTCCATCGAGAATTTCGACCCGATGGGCGTGCATACCGGCGATTCCATCACCGTGGCGCCGGCGCAAACCCTCACCGACCGCGAATACCAGATGATGCGCGACGGCGCGCTGAAATGCCTGCGCGAAATCGGCGTCGATACCGGCGGCTCCAACGTGCAGTTCGCCATCAACCCGGCCGACGGACGCATGGTGATCATCGAGATGAATCCGCGCGTGTCGCGCAGCTCCGCACTGGCGTCGAAAGCCACCGGGTTCCCCATCGCGAAGATCGCGGCGAAACTCGCGGTGGGATATCGCCTCGATGAGATCCGTAACGACATCACGCTCAAGACGCCGGCGTGCTTTGAGCCCACTATCGATTACGTGGTGGTGAAAATTCCCAAATGGGCGTTCGAGAAATTTCCCGGCGCCGACCAGACGCTGGGCACGCAGATGAAATCGGTGGGCGAGGCGATGGCCATCGGGCGCACCTTCAAAGAGGCGCTGTGGAAGGGCATACGCAGCCTCGAAACCGGCAAGGCGTTCGGGTCGGAAAAGTTCGACAAGAACCTGATCGTCAATAAGCTGGTCACGCCCACGCCCGACCGGCTCGGCTACATCCGCTTCGCCATGGCCAATGGCTACGGCGTCGAAGAGATTCACGAGCTGACTTCCATCGACCGCTGGTTCCTCGAGCAGATGAAGGAAGTGATCGACTACGAAGCCGAGCTGAGCAAGACAACGCTGGAGACCGCATCAAAGGCCACGTTCCGCCGCGCCAAACGCTACGGCATCTCGGACGTGCAGCTCGCCAGAAGCTGGGGTTCCGATGAAATCGCGGTGCGGACGCGCCGCAAAGAGCTGGGCGTGCGCGCCGTGTTCAGCCGCGTCGATACCTGTGCGGCCGAGTTCGAAAGCTTCACGCCGTATCTCTACTCCAACTACGAAAGCGCGTGCGAGGCCGATCCGGGCACGGGCAGGAAAGTGATGATTCTCGGCAGCGGCCCCAACCGCATCGGCCANNCTTCGAGCCGCTCACGCTCGAAAACGTGCTCAACATCTGCGACACCGAAAAACCCGACGGCGTGATTGTCCAATTCGGCGGACAGACGCCGCTGAACCTCGCGCTTCCTTTGAAGCGCCTCGGCGTGCCGATTATCGGCACGGACCCCGCCGATATCGATCTCGCCGAAGACCGCA
>PLDF01000145.1:0-126 GCA_003135055.1 Bryobacterales bacterium
CCCAAGAACTTCCGCTCCTGCGCACCCCTCCGTCCGGCTTGGGGATTTCCACCCGCCTCACCGGCTTCGGCTCGTAGGTCCCGTTCAGCAGTTGGTCCCGGATTGCTGGCCAGTGCTGTTTCAGGT
>PLDF01000145.1:169-7200 GCA_003135055.1 Bryobacterales bacterium
TCTCTTCCCTTCCCGCTTCGCGGGCTTCACCCGCTGGCGTGGATGAGAAGTCCAGTTCTCCCTGGATGTTCCGCGGTTTGTCGCTATCGAGGTTGATGTCCTACACCACTTTCAGAAATATTCTCCGTTTGTTCCCAGTAACTTACAGCCCTCCACCCAAAGTCACCGTTCCCACGCCTGCTAGCGTCAAATCGAGAGGTCTCATGTCATCTCGTAAACAACGCGCAACCAACCGCGCCAACGCACAAAATTCCGCCGGCCCAACCACCCAGGGCCAACCCGCATCCCGCTACAACGCCGCGAAGCACGGCATCTTCGCCGTTCACCAGATCATGTTCGACGAAACCGCCGGCGATCTCGCCGAGCTCGCCGCCGAGTACCACCAGCAGTACAGCCCCGCCGACCCCAAGGAGCGCTTCCTCGTCGACACGCTCGTCGCAAACGAATGGCGCCTCCGCCGCATACGCCGCGTCGAAGCCGAACTCTGGGAGCACGCCAGCAATGCCTTCCTGGCGGAAAACATCGAAGTCCCGGCCTGCTCGGCCGGCGATGCCTTCGCCACCGGCTCGGAACGATTCGTCCGCCTCCAACGGATCGTCAACTCCTGCGAGCGCGCCTATCACCGCGCCCTCAAAGAACTGCAAGCCCAAGTGGCGCGGGGCCATGTCCTGCGAAGCCCGCAACCCGAACCCGGGCCCGCCGCCGAAGCCGCCCCGCAACCTGCTCCCGCCCCCACCCCCGCCACGCAACCCAAAAAATCCACACCCACTTCCGCGAATTTGGTATCGTTCCGTCAAAATCCGAAAACCCCAACTCCAGCCGCCCCCCAGCCGCCAGTTGCTGACCCGGTTGTTGACCCAGACGCCCCGCCGCTTGCCAGCCAGGCCGCTCCGGCAAGCCCCGCGGAAACCTGGCCAAGGCGCTCAGATCTCGCCCCAGACCCTGATGGAAGCAATTGATGCCGCTCGCCAGGCGATTTTCAAGCCATCCTCAGCGACCCCGTAATCGAAGCAACCTTCAGGCACTGCCGATGTTCCGCGAACGGGAAAGCCCGTGAAAATGCCTGACGAGACAGAGCCGCGACCGTGAGAGAGCGGGATTTCGCGGCGGGGCGAGAAAATCCCGCGAGCGTTTAAGCACCCGCGCAGAGCGGCGCGGTTCTGGCCCGAAGGTTTGCGGAGTAAACTGTAAGTTGACGTTCCGCCACTCCATCTGCAACGAAGCCTTCGAGAAATGGCCCTTCGCCGATGCCTGCCGCGCCATCCGCAAAATCGGCTACACGGGCATTGAAATTGCGCCGTTCACGCTGGCCGAAAAGCCTTCGGAAGTCACCGCCGCGGCGCGCAAGGAATATGCCCGCATCATGCAAGCCGAAGGGTTGACCTTCGTTGGCCTGCACTGGCTGATGATGAGCCCTCCGGGGCTGCACGTTACCTCGCCCGATGCCGAGCTGCGCCGCCGCGGTTGGGAACACATCCGTCGCCTGATCGATCTCTGCGCCGATCTTGGTCCGGATGGAACAGGAGGGGGAAAAAGCGTAATGGTGTTCGGCTCTCCGAAGCAGCGTTGTACCACCGGCGGCCTGTCGCGCGCTCAGGCCACGCGCCACATGGCCGAGGGGCTGGCGTCGGTGGCGCCGCAGGCGGCCGAACGCGGCGTCACGGTTCTGCTGGAAGCCTTGCCCCTGAATCAGTGCGACGTGGTGCAGTCGCTGGAGGAAGCCGCCGGGATTGTCGAAGAGATCGATAGCGAGGCCATTCAAACCATGTTCGACGTCCACAACGCCGTCGACGAGCGTGAGCCCCACGCCGCGCTGATCGAGCGCTACTTCGCGCACATCCGGCACGTCCACGTGAACGAGCTCGACGGCCGCCACTGCGGCGCGGGCGATTACGATTTCCGGCCGGTATTGGAAACGCTTGACCGCCTGCGCTACCCGGGCTGGGTTTCGCTCGAGGCCTTCGACTTCAGCTACGGCGCCGGGCGGCTCGCCGAAGAATCCCTGCGGCATCTGGAATCGTTATCTTTATGAGCCACTACGTGGTAACCGGAGGCGCGGGCTTCATCGGCTCCGCCATTGTGCGCAGTCTGCTGCGCGAAGGCGCGCGAAAGGTTGTCGTGATCGACAATCTGCTGACCGGCCATGAGCGGAATATCGAGGAAGTCCGCGGCTCCGTGGATTTCCAGCTTGCCGATATCCGCCACTACGAGCAGATCGCGCCTCTCATCCGCGGCGCCGCGGTGGTGTTCCATGAAGCGGCGATTCCTTCGGTGCCGCGATCCATCGACGACCCGGTTCCTTCGCACGAATGCAATATCGACGGCACGTTCAACGTGTTGCGCGCGGCGCGCGAGGGTGCGGCGGGGCGCGTGGTTTACGCGGCGTCGTCGTCGGCCTACGGCGATACCGAAGTGCTGCCCAAGGTGGAAAGCATGACGCCGCGGCCGAAGTCGCCCTATGCATTGCAGAAGCTGGTCGGCGAGTATTACTGTAGCGTTTTTTCCTCCGTCTATGGATTGCAGACCGTGGCGCTGCGTTACTTCAACGTGTACGGCCCGCGGCAGGACCCGTCGAGCGCCTATTCCGGCGTGCTGTCGCTGTTCATGAAGGCTGCGCTCGAGCGTAAGGCGCCCGCCATTTTCGGAGACGGCGGACAATCGCGCGATTTCACGTTCGTCGAAGACGTTGCGGAGTTGAATCTGAAGGCCGCGCGCGCCGCGAATGTTTCGGGAAACGTCTACAACGCCGGCAACGGCGGGCGCATCACTCTGAACCAGGCCTGGGCGCTGGTGCAAAAGCTGGAAGGCGTCGAAATTCCCGCTCGGTACGGACCGCCGCGGCGAGGCGACGTGCGCGATTCGCAAGCCGACACGGTAGCCGCGGCGCGCGATTTAGGCCATGCGCCGCGGTTTTCCTTCGAAGAAGGCATGCGGCAAACGCTCGCATGGTACCGCGGGTCAATCGCAGTGCTATCGGAGCCGCGACCGTAAGGGAGCGATCGCCTGCCCGGCTCACTCTATCGTTAAGCTGGCGGTCTTCTTGACCGACTTACCCGCCGAATCGATCACAGTCACTTCGAGTTTGTAAGTGCCCGCGTCCAGCTTGTCCACAGGCACCTTGAGCGCGAAGGGAACCGTGGGGTTGCCCTTGCGGATGAAGTTGCTCACGGGCACCGGGCCGGAATCGAGTTTCGCCTCACCGGTTTTGTCGAGGATTCTCATTTGAGCGTCAAGCTTCACTTGCTCCGTGGTGGCGAGCAGCGGCTCGAAGGCCTCCAAATAGCAGAACACGTTATCGGTCTTCTTGAAACTCAGCTTGCCGGTGGGAGTCACTTGAAAACTGTTGACTCCGGACACGGCGATGAATGGCGTGCGTCCGTCTATCAGATCGGCTTCGATCGACAAATCCTCGGGGCCGATCCTGTGGACGCTGGTGCTCAGCAATACGCTGCTCAGGCGCAATTCCTTGCCATCGAAAGACTCGATGTCCAGCGGAACCTGCACCTTTCCGAAATCGGCGCCGCCGTTGGCCGTAAAAGCGATCTTGAAATTGTAATCGCCGGAAGCGGCGTCGAATTGGGCCTGATAGTGCAGCGGCTTCTCCGCCACCTTTTCGGCCTCTTTCTTGTCTTCGACTTCGAGCTTGAGAGTGTCGCTGAAGCGCGCGCCGATGGTGCCATCGGGCTTATACGCCAAACCCAGAATATTGATATCCGAGTGAAGCTTGCCCTTGACCTTTTCGAACTTGAGCTTATCGGATGGAAGATCCATCGCCAGATCCACGCGGGCGGTGTCGGGCCCGGTGAAGAAGTAAGTTACCTGCGGACCAGGTGCCACCAGATCGCCCGGTTCCGCTCCCTGAATGCGGGTCTCCAGCTGCAATTCCGTCGGCTTACCCGACAACAGGTCGGCGCTCTTGACGTTGCAATATCCGCTGCGCGACCGCACTTTGTAACCGTGCTCCACCTTTACGTTGAGCGTGTGGCAACTTCCCTCGGCGGATTCGTTGGGCGAGTAACCGATAATGTAGAACTGGTTCTGCTCGGCGCCGATTTTCTCCAGTCCGGCCAGCAGGTCGTTGTTGTTGACGATGACGAAGCCGCCGGTGCCGTCGGCGAGCATATAGAGCGCCTGCTGCGACGCGCCCGCGAAAGGCGGGAAGGGCGGAATAATGTTCGGATTCCCCATGCGCATTCCGGTGTTGGGATTCACCGCCGGCGTCCCGCCGCCGCCGCCGCTTGTACCGCGGCCGCCGGCGCCACTTGCGCCCGAAGTGGATACGCCGCCGGTCCGGCCCGTTCCGGTCCCGGCTCCGGTTCCGCTGTTACCTGTTCCCGTACTGCCGGCGCCGGGTCGTGCGCCGCCGGCCGCGCCGCCGCTGGTGGTTCCCCCGGAAGAGGCGCCGCCGCTAGATGTTCCGCCCCCGCTGGTGGTTCCGCCACCGCCGCCTTTCCCAGCCTGCTCGGATTCCGCGAAAGAGTTGGTGAACGCCGCCGGCTGTATCGGCGGCCTGAGCCCATCCGCCAGAGCCAGCAGCGCCGTCTTCACGCGCGAAGGCGTTTGCAGAGCGGCGCCGCCTCCGCCTCCGCCACCACCGCCCGGGCCGCGGCCACGCCCCATGCCGGGGCCCATGATGGACGGCTGACCCGTGAACAAGCCGCGCACGTCGATGGGATAAATCGCAACATTGGCTTTATTGCAAACCGACACCGCCGCTTCGATGTCGTAACGGACTTCAGTGGTCAGCGGCAAGCCGGCGGTCAGCAGCACCAGAATCTTGCGGCCGGGCACGTCCGCCATGCCCTTGGCCAGCGATTGAATCCCCAGGATCATGTTGCGCGCGCCGAATCCCGCAAGCCCGGGCAATCTGGCCCCGCCGTTGTTCGGGTTATTGGACATCGACGGCAGTTTGACGCCATGCACCACCTGGCGCAGGCGATCGGCATCGTCGGTGAAATTCTGCGCCATCTCCATGCTTCCGCTGAAGTTGACGACGGCCATCAAACGATTCGGCCCGGCATTCTTATCGATGAATTTTACCGCCGCATCACGGGCGCGCGACTGATCGGCAAGATCCATGGTGGAGTTATCGAAAAACAGCACCAGGTAATGCTTCTGATTGTTCAGCGGCGACAGCGGGTCGGCTTCATAGGAAAAGGTCTTGATGGATTGGTCCTTGCCGTCTTCGAAGACCTTGAAATCCTTCTGCTTGAGATCTTTGACGTAGTTATCCTTCTTGTCGGTAACCACGGCATCCACCACCACCAGGCGGGTTTCGGTCTTGATCACCGTGCCGGTATTGACGGGGGCCTTGTCCTGCCCCTGCGTATCCTGCGCGTAAGCCGCGGCGCCGGCCGCGAGAAGAGCTGCCAGCAGCAGCCGTGTACCTGGAACCTGCATCGTAAAACCTCCCGATTACTGCGCGTTGACGGCGCTGTTTTCCGCCGATATCATCTGCCCTTCGGAATCCCGCACCACTAACCGTACCAAATAAGTGCCGGGTTTGACGTTGAACGGGGTGCGGAGCGTCAGGCCGTTGTCTACCTTCGCTGCGAGCGTATCGTCCTTGAGGTGCAGCTCCAGCGTCTTAGTGATGGCCACCACCATATTGCCGTCGCGGTCGAAGAGGCTGGAGACCACGGTGATGGTGTTGTTGTTCCGGCCGTCGGCCTTCTTAAACTTGAAGTGCTTCACATCGAGATGGGCCATCACGGTGACGTTGGTGGTGCCGTTAGCCGCTTTGAAAAACTGCGTATGCAGATCCACCGGCAGCTCGCGCAGCTCTTCGCGCGAAAACAGCGCCTCCTCGATTTCCGTTTTGGCGGTCTCGGCGGCGTCGGTGAGCCGCTTGGGTGCGTAGTAGCCTTTGCGCGCCTGCAAGTCCAGGTGGCCTGGCGCCTTGAGCGTCACCTTCAGAGCATGGAATGTGCCATCGAGCTTGAGATTCTGCGGTGAAAAACCCAGCAGGTAGTAAGTCTCGGGCGCGGTTCCGGTGACGCGGAAGCCCTCCTCCATACTGTTGTTGTTCTCGAAAAACGTGCCGCCGGTGCCATACGCAATTTCGGCCAGAGTGTCGCCTTCGGCGCGCGCGCTGAAGCGATCGTATTGCAGCTTAAGGCGGCTGGTTCTGGCTTGGCTCGCGTCCGCCCCGTCGACATAGAGGCCGCGAATATCCAGGCTGTTGATGGTGATGTTGTTGCGAATGGCGCGGTCCATGATGTCCGTCTCTTCGGTCCGCAAGGTATCGGTGGTAAGAAATCCGGGCGAAGCCAGCACCACGATTCGCAGCCCGGGCGCGGCCGACATGCGGCGGATCACGTCCTTCAGCACGCTGTAAGTCACTTGCGATTCGTGCTCGCCGATGCCCAGCATCATTTGTGCGGCGCCCTGAGCTATTTGCTGGGCGGTCGAGGTCATCGACGGGTCCATATTCATGCAGGCCATGGTATCCGCCGTAGCTGCCTGCAAGGCCGTAGAGTCGTTCTTATTCGCGATCATGTCGGCCATGTAGAAGCTGATATCCGGGCACTGCTGTACCGCGCTCCGCCCGATGGGCCGCGGCTGCAGGCGATTCAGCGCGTCGAGCAACCGGCCTTTGTCGTCGGTGAAGTCCACATTGCCCTGGCCGGAGGTGGTGAAGATAGCGGCCCGGTCGGAGGGCGCCAGCTCGTTCGTCATGTGTTTTATGGCAGCCTGCCGGGCGAAGGCCAGATTGCCGAAGTTGGCATGCACGTCGTCGAAAAGGTAGGCCATGAAACGCTGCGGAATTACGCTTTCGGCGTCCTTGCGCGGCTTCGCGACTTCATCGGCGTCTTCGGCGAACTTAATGGTCTGGCCGCCGGCTTTTTCGGCCGTAAAGCGCGATATGGTCTGCGGTTTGCCCCGGTCGAAAAGCTGGAAGTCTTCCTTCTTGAGGCCCGCGACGGGCTTACCATGGCCATCGCGGACGACCACCGGGATCATCACCAGATCCACCCTGGACTTGAAAGTGGCCTGCTCGTCGTGAGTGGTCATTTCCGTGACGGCTTTTT
>PLDF01000328.1 GCA_003135055.1 Bryobacterales bacterium
CGGTTAAGTCGCGTTGGGGGAAGCGTCGAGGAAACCGTCAGTTCGCTGCCTGATCTCCTCGACGCCGGTTGGGGCCAATGTCCGCATTTCGACCAGCCGGGCGCTATCCGGTGCCGTTAGCCCGAATTGCCGCCGTTACCGGCTGCTACTTGCAGTTACGATGACGGCGATGGCCAGCCGCCTACATTCCCATCTCTCAGATGGCAAAAACCGGGGGGGCAAACTGGATTTCCCGATCGCGATTATCGTCTTCGGGCAGGGACGGACTTTTCCCCAGTAGCGATGAAGCGGGGTAATGTCCCTGGAGCGAAGGGGACAGGCTATTCGCTCCGCGATTCCACCTGGTCAACCGGCAACAGGAGGAACCGATCGGTTGTGGGGGAGGGCGGCAGCTCTCATCGGATAACTCTCATCCGATAACGACACGCCGGCGCCGCGCCATAAACCAACCGAGGACCGCGAGACCCGGGCCAGCCAACACAAAACCACCCGGTTCGGGAGCAGTGCTGCTAAGGGCGATGTTGTCTATACTGCCCCCAAATACAGGATCTGTGGGATTCGAGTCAAGAATTTCAATGCGCAGGTCGCCAGTGCCATCGCCCGTGTAAGACAGAGTGCCCTGCAGGCCGGCCTCGAGATCGTAGTTACCCGGTCCCCACGCTCCCGGCATGTAGGTCTGCTCGGCCAGCACGGTGTTATCGTCGCGCAGAAGCTCGACAGTCAGGCCGTCCGAAACGCCAGTGCCCTGGTTTTCACTGTTGTAGTTGCCAGTGCCGTAGTCGAAACTCACGAGATAGTTCTGCCCGGCATCGTTTGCGGCCACGCCTGCATCGAGCGTGATCGAGTTGTCGGAGAAAAGCATCACCGCCCAGTCCCCGCTACCCACCTCCACGGCATGGACTGCGTGGAATCCCGCGGCAGTCCACCCCGGGACGCTACCGCCGTACGCCAACGGATCGCGGGTATCGGCCTGATTGGCATAGAGGTTGCCGGTGTAGCCGTTGAAGTCTTCCGTGAAGAGAGTTGAAGCCTTCGCGCTGGAAAGCCCGCCAATGATTGCTATTACCGCCGCGGCCAGAATGGAGCTGCTTCGCTTGACACACGTTTTCGCTGTGAACATGAATTTCCTCGGATCCTGAGCAGGAGATAGCGCAACTTGCAGCGCACATCCTCCTCGATACGAAAAGCGCCGCTTGAGCCGCCGTTCGCCCTTTGTTCCTGTGACGATTCCGTCTTCATGAAGCTGAATCTCCATCGACGCTGGTCGCTTTCCATCAGGCACTATGCGAAGATGCCACGGCGGGAACCAGCGCTTCAAGATGTCCTTTGATATTCAGATGGCGCTACGGTACTGCCTGGCCTATCGGTAACCCGCTTTAGCTTAGCGGCTGTGGGCGATTCTCTTTGAATTGTCACCTTCCGCGCGGGAGTGTTTCCCGGCGAAATGGCTTCCGATCCGTCCCCGAACCGTTCCGCCGCTCGCCGCAGAAGGGCGGAGTGGGGACGCCGGAAATGGTCCGGGAATGGTTGACCATCGCCGGAGGCCTCCGAGGGGGTAAGGGTGCGGGCGATTTATCGTGCGCGGCCCTCCCTGCGGTCCGCGCGCCAGATTTGGACCCTCTGCCCGGACTGTGAAATGCGCCCGCATCCGGCTCGCCGCGGGTAACGCGGCACGGCGGGCAGATTCGCCGGTCTCACAAAGGGTCCTTTGTGCAACGGGCATTAGACGCGTGGGCTAATTAGACGCGTCCCATACTACTCGTTGGCGCAGTATGCGGCCCGAGTCATTTTTGTGTGGCAGGAGAGCCGGGTCGAACAAGAACCATCGGGTTTTGGGCAAACACGTTATCGCCGAAGAACATCTTGGCTCCAGACGTCCAATGTATGCCAGCCCCTTTGTCGCCGAAGCATCCGCCATTCGGCAGTACATAGACATTTCCTATTGCGGTCCCCACACCGGGAATTGGTTCCCCGTCGCTGTAGTGTCTGGCGGAGGAGCGAGCTGCGTCACCCCTGGCACGAAACTCTTCGAGCTGAGCCGCTACTATTTTGGCGTCGTTGTCGGCACTGACGAGATCGCCTTTGGCTCTATAGGCCGTGCGCCTAATGTCATAACAGCTCGTGTCGCTCGCGCTTAGCTGAATGCATTTGGTGCTGTCGGCAATCGCGCCGTCGTAATCTTCCTTCTTTAACCTTGCCCAAGCTCGACTGCTATAGCCCTCCGAATACGTAGGATCTGATTTGATTGCCTTGCTATAGTCGGCAATCGCGCCATCCAGGTCGCCTGATTTTTGCTTTTGATAGCCGCTGCTCCAATACTTCATCGCCTTTTCTAATGGAGTCGCGGCAAACAAATATCCGGAAGCTAACGCGGCGAGCACCATCCAAGCCGACGTCGGCCGCGTTGCGGCTAACGATTTTACGTTCGTGATCTTGGGTCTTCTCAAGAGACTGGGCACTGCGAACATGGGAGGAAGTCGTTTCTGTGCAAGCATTATACACCCGAGACAACTGCTGTCCAAATTAAACATAACGTCTTGTAACGTCTTGGGCTCCGCAGCGCCAGCCGCACAGAATTCGCGACGCCAAGTGGGCGGGCACGCTTAACCTTTCAAGCTCCCCCCTCGCCGGTCCACGTCGTCGAGTCCGCCGGCCGATCGAAGCGGTGGTCTATCCGGGTTCACAATCCGGCAACCCTCGGCCTGGCCGGAAAGATGACGCTGCCCGCATTTGTTTTGAACTCGACGCGCTCCGCTTTCTTAAAGACTCTCTCCGCGCACCTGAAGCTCTTCATAGTGCACTTATTTGGCACGACCCCCATGGTAGTATACGGAAAACGGGGCGCTGGATCGCTTAAGGCCGGGCGCTTGAGAAACAAGAAGAAATAAGGAGAAATGACGATGAAATTGGCGAAAGCGGCGTTGCTTCTCACCCTGGCGCCGGCGGCGGCCTGGGCCCAGGTCAATGTGGGCCAACAGAAGCCCGAAGCCAGCCTGCCCTTCACCATGACCACGGTGACCACCTTTGAACTGCCCTGGCGGCTGGCCTTCCTGCCCGATGGCCGCATGCTGATCACCGAAAAGGTCGGGCCCGTTTGGCTGGTGTCCCAGCAGGGACAGAAGATCCCGGTGGGCAATACGCCCCCAGTCTACTGGCAGGGCCAGGACGGCATGCTTGGCGTCTTCGTCTCGCCCCATTACGCCACCGACCAGAGCATCTATCTCACCTATGTCGAGCCGGGCGACTATGGCGGCGGCCTGGCGCTAGCCCGCGCCAAGCTGACCGCCACCGCGACCTCGGCTAGACTGGGAAACTTCGCGGTGCTGTGGCGCCAGATGCCCAGAGGCAAGGGCGGCCAAGCAGGCGCGCAGATCGCCTTCTCGCCCGACGGCCAGTATCTGTTCCTCGCGGTTGGCGACCGCCAGCGCATGACCCCCGCCCAGGATCCGGATCAGCCCGTAGGCAAGATCCTGCGCCTGACATTGGATGGCAAACCCGCCCCCGGCAATCCCAACTTCGGCAAAACCGGCGCTGCCACCATTCCCCTGATCGATCCGCCGAGTGACACCGAAGCCGCCAAGACCGCGAAGGTGGTCAGCACCTATACCCTTCCCGGCCCGAATCTGACGCCGGCTGAAACTTGGGCCAGCGGCGTCCGCACGCCCTACGGCCTGGCGTTTTCCCCTACCGGCGAATTGTGGGAGGTGGAGCATGGCCCGCGCGGCGGCGACGAGCTGAACCTGATCGAGAAGGGCAAGAATTATGGCTGGCCGCTGGTCTCCTATGGTCTGAACTATAACGGCGTGCCCATTGCCAAGCCCGACACGCGGCCCGACCTGGCGGAGCCGGTGCTCTACTGGGCGCCGGTGATCGCGCCGGGCAATCTGATGTTCTACCGCGGCGCCGAGACCTTCCCGCAATGGAACGGCAACGGCTTCGTCAGCGGCTTGGCGACCATGACGCTCAACCGCATCGTCTTTGACGGCCATGGCGGCGCCAAAACCGCCGAGCGCTGGGATGTAGGCAAGCGCATCCGCGATGTGGAAGAAGGCCCCGATGGCTCGCTGTGGATGCTGGAAGACGCCAATCCCGGCGCCCTGATCCATGTGACACCCAAAGCGATCACTTCGCGTTAGGCGAACAAGAAGCAAAAGGGCCGGAGCGATCCTGCCCTTTTTGCTCGGCCGGTTGCCGCTTGTGTCCGCTCACGTTTCAGAGCGGCCAGTGTCCTGGGTCAGAAGTTCTGCAACATAAGTCGCGTGCCGCCCGTTTGCTGGAGAAATATGCGCGCGGGGAGGGGGAAACGGCCGTCCAAACAGCCTATCGCCGCAAGAGACGGTCCAGCCAGGAATGGCGCTCCTCGACGCCTTCCAGCATCCAGATATCATACGGCAGCTTGAGGATTGAGGTGGCGAAACGTTCGCCTGATGGAGCCATCGAAAAACCGGCGAAGTACATTACCGTGGGGGGAAGCTCCAGGGCGCCAAGGGCCTTCTCGGCTCCATTGCGGACATCGGTCGAGTAAAGCTCCCATTCCGGCGCATCCAACTCGCTGTGATGAAGAACTCCGATCACCGCGCTGCCATTGCGCGAGAACCCGCAGGCGGAAAACGGGCGGGGGCTTAGTGCGCGGCTGGACTCGCCGCCGGCGGATACCAGAGATTCGCCGCCTGCCGATGGATAGAGAATCGAATCGCCGGCGGGCGACCATTGCAAGGTACTGTAAAAGCGGGTGCTGGGCCTGGCGGCTTTCAGAATTGCTTTACTGGATGGCACTCCCGGCTGAACTTTCGCCATCTCCAACTGGCCATGCCGGCGTTGGAGGTAAGCAATCCAGCGGCCGTCGGGCGACCATGCCGGAGCCAGCGATTCGTCCACGGAGGGATCAAGCGCAACGGGACGGCCGCCTGCGGCATTGGCGACCCAAAGCTTGTCGCCGCTGGGTCCCGCGGCCAGGAAGACGAACCGCTCGCCGTCCGGCGCCCAACGCGGCTGGGAAAAATACTCAGTACCCCGATCCAGTCCCTCGGTGCTCACCGAAACCAGGCGGCGCGTGAATCCCTCCCGCTGGGAACGGTCGAGAATCTCACTAGGACCCTGACTATTGGTGACGAGCAGGTAGTGGCCGCCATTGGGGGCCCAATCCGGGAAAAAAGAAATCCCGCCTCGGGCCAGCAGGGGATGCACGCGTGGCGACGGGAGCGAAATTTCAATCAGATTCCACTCCAGCAACCCACCCCCCAGAGCAAAACGCCGCCCATCGGCAGACACGGAGATCGAGCTGAAATAAATTGGGCTGGTAAATATGGTGCGAGTGCGATTGGTGTCGATGTCGACCTCAATCAGCGAAGTGTTGTCGTGCTCGTCCTGCTGAGGGTAGATCAGCCGGTGACCGTCCGGGAACCAACTGAAATTCCGAAAGCCGGTTCCCGAGAGGCCCGGGCGTAACCGCCGTGGCGCGCCGGATGGATAGGGAATGATCCAAAGCGCCAATCGGCCGCTCGAAGAGGGGAGCGAAGCGACCACGGCGAGCTTGAGGCCGTCGGGCGAGAATTGCAGCGAGAGCAGATTGGCTTCCGATGGATAGGAAGGATGCGTGTAGGCGTGGTAAGGCCCGCCCAGCCGACCGATCATCAGTTTACCGGCCCGAGCGAACGCGATCGTTTGCCCATCGCGATGAATCGCGGCGGCGCCGGCGTCGCCCACCATCAATTGGGATGCACCGCCCGAAGCGGCGACGCCCCATAATCCGCCTTCGGCGCGGTAGAAGATCCGTGAACCGTCGGGTGACCAAAAGGGGACGGAAATGGGCTTTTCCGAATGGGTAATCTGCGCAGGCGCAACGGCGCCAATCTCGCGAGTGAATACCTGGGAGACGCCGTGAACACTCGCGGCGTAAGCGATGGTATGTCCGCCAGGCGACCATTGCGGCGAGAGCTCTGTGGCTTCCTCCCTCGAAAGCGGCGTGAAACGATATGCGTGCAGATCTGGCGCCGCGGGTGGGAGCAGCACCGGCGCGACGGCGATCCCAAGCAGCAACGCACTGACGATCGCTACGGTCGCCACGAGACCGGGCCGGTGCAGGGCGCCGGAAGGCTTGTTCTTTTGCTCCGAGAGTAAAGTGAGAAACCCGGCGGAAGATCCGGAAAGGGCGCGGAGAGCGAACGCTAGATCTTTCGAAGATTGGAACCGGTTGGCGGGATACTTCTCCACACAATGTTCCACCAATTGGCGGACGCCTGGGGGCACCCTTTCGGGCAGTTCGGGTAACTCCTCTTTGAGAATCGCGGAGCGCGTATCGGCGGCCGTTGCCCGCCGGAACCCCTGTTTACCGGATAGCATTTCGTGGAGCACCACACCAAAGCTGAAGATGTCGCTGCGGGCGTCGGCGGTTTGTCCCCGCACCTGCTCCGGGGACATGTAGCCCAAAGTTCCCACTACCAGCCCCTCTTGCGTCAGCGAGATCGTGCGGGTGTCATCGTCCATCGCCGACTGCTTCGCCAAGCCAAAATCGAGGATCTTGGCGCGGCCATCGCGGGTGACCATAATGTTCGCCGGTTTCAGATCGCGATGAACGATGTTGGCTTGGTGCGCCGCCGAAAGCCCGTCGGCGATCTGCGCGGAAAGATCGAGCGCCTGCCGGAGAGGCAGCCCGCCGCGATCGATCACAACACGCAGCGTGTCCCCGTCGACTAGTTCCTGTACGAGGAAGGCCCTGCCCTCTTCCGAGCCGACGTCGTGAACCGCTACGATGTTGGGATGGTTCAATGCCGCGACGGCCTTCGCCTCCCGCTCAAAACGCTGTCGCCGCTCGGGACTGGTCCCCAGGTCCTCAGGGAGCACCTTGATCGCCACGCTTCTCTTGAGCCGCGTATCGCGGGCCTTCCAGACTTCCCCCATGCCGCCCGCTCCGATGGGCGCAAGGATCTCGTAAGGTCCCAAGCGAATCCCTGCAGAGAGAGGCATATCAGCGATTCAGTGTACTTGATTCCGAATAGCTCGTGCGTGGTTTACGCCCCGCTCGGAGAGAGGGCTGAGCCGGGCCGGGAGCCGATTCCTGGCGAGAACAAACCCTAACCACCAGCAATCAGCCCGCGCTGTCATTTGCTGCACTTCGGTGTGCGATACCGGCCTTATTTTAACGCCTATGACGGTAGAATCGGTTGGCCTTGGCACGACGTTGGCACAACGGCGTTCTGCGCGGATTCTTCTGGCGCTGCCACGCCCGCATCGGGGGCCTATTTGACGAGCTTTTGCCACCACCCTTTATTGGGGGCGGCGTCCGGAGCGGGGTTGCTCACGGGAGGCTGCGTAAAGATGGGGGGCTCGGCTTCCGTAAAGGGCTTCAGCGAGAGCTTCGTCTGGTGACCGGAGCCGGCCTCGCCCAGATAACCCTGGCCGCGGATGTAGTGGCCTTGTACGCCCTGCCGCTGGCTGGAGGCGGATTCCATGCGCTCTTTCTCGCGCGCCACGCGCTGCTGGTGCCAGGTGGCGTAGCCGGCGAGAAGCTCCGGCTGGGATTGCAGGTTGCGAATCTCGCCGCGAAACTGGTTGAGCTCACCCCTCGGAATCGGCGTGAGCATGCAAATGGGTTCGCCGATCGCGAAGCGGATGGGCCGCATGGCGCGCGTGATCTTCCAATTCATGGTGAAGGTGTAGGGCGTCCAATCGGCCTCCACCAAACCTTCGAGCGGCGCCGCGCCGTCTTTAAAAAAGTTGGCGGGGCCGCGAACCATCAGATTGCGGAGCGGCGGCATCCGGAAGAGGAAGGGAATGCTGATGGTCAGGATTCCGTAGCCGAACATGCTGTTGGCGAAGATGGGTTCGCGGGATTTCCGTTGCGGCACGATTTTCAGACTCTCCAGGCCGTTTTTGCCGTCCCAGATCACATCGAAATCGGTGTCGTTGAGGATGCACCATCCGGCCTGGTTGGCCATGCGGAGAGGCAGGCATCGGTTGGCCCAGCCTTTGGTGCCGGTATCCATCCAATCGCGGTCCGCCGGCGCCGGGACGATTTCGGGGTAGCGGCTCCAGCCGGGGATGCGATAGGCGATCATCGAGTTTTCCGGGGTGGCGGCGGGCTCGGGGGCGGGCGCACCGGGTTGAGACGCGTGGGGTTGCGGCGCGACGGGTTGCGGCACGCTGGGCTGAGGGACGTTGGATATAGGCGCCTCGGCTTGAGGCACGTTGGGTTGAGGCGCACCGGGTAGCGGCGCGTTGGGGTCAGGCACGTCGGGTAGACTCAAGGCCGTCCTCCGAAAAGAACCCGATGCTTCGCGGCCCATTCTACGCCTCGATCCGCCTCGGGGCCGATTTGCTTTTGCAGGGTCTTCAACTCCTTCCGGCGGCTGCCCGCATCGTAAGCTCGCGACGGGTCTTTGGCGTATCTCGCCGCCGTGGCGCCGCTGAAGATGTTTTTCGGCAAACCTTGGCTCACGGGCAGGCCAAAGTGGTTGGCCACGGCGCGAACGGCTCCAGCCGGAGCGTCCGATATCTCCTCACCGGGAATCGTCAGCACACTAGACTGGCCCAGGGAGCATAACCGCGCCCGCAGCGCTTCGTTCAATGCCCACAGGTAGGCGCCGCCTTCCGCATCGCTCATCTGCGCCGGGTCGAATACGGCCAACTCGGGGACGATGGCGGCGTCCTTTTGCGCTTTGAGCAGCCTGCCGCGGAGCCATTGGCGGCGATCCGGAGACTTCAGCAGAACCAGCAGGAAATCCTTGAGTCCGATGGTCACAAACACGGCTTTGGAGGCAGCGTCGCGGGCGAGCAACAACTCGCCTAGGCTGTTGCAGATGTCGTTCACCTTGATCGCCACGATGTCTTCCGGCGCGTATCCGCGGCCCAGAAGGCGCACGCACAAATCGAGCAGGCGCGTCCATTCGGCGGGGTCCAGAGCGCCGTCGTTGATCGATACGCCGCTCCATGCGCCATGCGCTGCCATCGCGCGCGGCCTGACCACGGCCATTTGCGTCAGGAAGAGCGGCTCCTTCAAGACAAAGCACGGCGGAATGAGCTCGAGGTAGCGCGCCAGCAGAGTGGAACAACAGAACGCGGCGTGGAAGATATAGTGGACCCGGTTCGGGGCTGGAGGAAGCTCGGCGGCGGCGAGCAGCAGGTCGGCGGCCGGTATGTCATACCGCTCCGAGCTGGTAGGCTGCGTGCGGCCATCGAGAAAACTGGAAGCCTTGTAAGCGGCTCTCGACATAGGGACGAAGGAAACCGTGCCGCTGTCGAAATCCATTCTTAGGGGATAGAAACCCGGTGAGCGAAATAGTTCCAGAGCGGATTTCATTGCCGAAAGGGATCCCAAAGTCATCGGGAGTGGCCAGTACTTCTAAGCATGTGTAGTTTAACACGGCTTCGATAATTGGATTGTAATCCGATACCTATACTCTTTCGAGCCATGATGGAACGCGACCCATGCAACGGAATCGAATCCAACTCGCAGATCTAGCGGGGGACGTTTCGGCCCCGCTGTCGATCTCGGATTCCTGAAATAGCCCATCCAGGAATCAAAGGTTTACGGCTGGGCGTTACAATAATTGGAAGCTGGGAATCAAAGTGGAAATCTGGCCGAAGGACTGCCGATTTTTGAAGGGTTCCGCCTAAGGGCGAGGCGAAAGATGCTTGTAGTTAGTAATTTAGTAAGCATGGCAATTAAATGGGGGAACACGAAATTGAAGCGCCACTCATTCGCCCGGATCGCTACAATGGCGCTCGTGGCCACGGCCTCGATGTCATCGAGCCAACTGACATCTCAGTCACCCTCAGCCGCGCCCAAAGAGCCGACGACGCTCGGCGCATTGTTCCGCATCGACCAAGCGACGGGCACACCGGTTGCTCTCGAACCTGTGAAGCTCAAGGTGCTAAATGGGCGGGATTTCTCAGGAGGGTTCCTCAAACCCCGTGAGCGGATGGTGGCTTACTACATTGAAGGCGGAGCTTCTCCTGTGACGTTCAAGGCCGGCGAGCCGCAGCGGTTCGTTATCCGTCTGATGAGCCCTGGAGACCGATACGGCATGGAGACTCAATTCAGAAGAAGTGCGGAGGCATATAAGCCTGGATCGGTTGGCGTTGCGAAACATCGAGGCGGAGGGGCAGATCATTGGTTCGAGGCTGAAGAAGGCTGAGGCGGGGCCGCACGCTGAAAGATTTCTCGCGTAGACGGATAATATTCCATTGGATGTCCAAGCCTATGGGCAATTGACGCTCGGCTTGGACCCCAAAAAGCCAGACCGCGCGGCGCAGTCGTTTCGATTGACGCCACATATCGCACTTACTCCAGGCGAGTAATATATCCGGATCACAGGCATACACAACTTCGAGTTGATTAAATACATTAACTTCAACCAGGAAGACTGGGCGTTCGAAATTGAAGCTCTCCGCCAGGCAGGGCCGCTAAATCCAGCCACTGGTCGACCGAAGCCGCTACCAGTCATATCCTACGCGGGAAAGCCGCAAGTCCAAATTCTGGGTGGCGGCCTACGTGTCGCGGCTCTTGCCTTTTCGCCCGACAGCAAGGTTCTAGCAACCGCGGCAGGCAACTCGGTCAGGCTTTGGGACACCTCTACAGGGACCTTGCTGCAGACGGTTGAAATCTTGAAGCGTACCAAGAACGTCCCCTCTCGTTTTCCTTTCTTATCTCCGGCCCCCTTTCTTGGCTTCTCTCGCGACAGCGGCATGCTGGAGGCCGGGTGGGTGGGCGAGCCCGGTAGCCTCTATGACGTGCGAACAGGAAAAGTTGTGGGAGGGTTCGATACGCCCGCGGCGGAACGGCGCGGTGTCCTCTCGCCCGACGGCAAATTGGTGGCCAATGGGAACGTCACGGGGACAGTTCTCCTCAAAGATTCGCATTCAGGCGAGCTGCTCCGCACGCTGATAGGGGACATAAGTGTCGTGTGCGTGCCCGCATTCTCCTCTGACGGAAAGACTCTAGCCTGCGGGGGAACAGGGACCGGCATCCTTCGCTGGGACACCCGAACATGGGCGGCGCTGCCAACCTTGCGAAACACTGGGATGGCTTATGGTCTTGAGTTCTCTCCGAACGGGAAGGCACTGGCAGGCTGGACCGGTCAAGACTCCGTGGGACTGTGGGCGGCGGAGTCAGGATCTCTCTTGCAGATGCTAGAGGCGCACCCAGGTGGGGTGGGCCCCTTTGACTTCTCACCCGACGGCGCCGTTTTAGCCACTGCGGGAACCGAAGATAACGCCGTAAAGCTGCGGCGATGGAGATAGTCCGGTCCAGCAGCGCTCCGGAGTGCGTAGCGCACCTATAACGGGATCAGCCATCGGCTTGTTGAGGAGACGTAGTGCGTCTCCTTTCTCGCGATGGCTGAGAGCATTGCGGGCAAGAGTTGAGCTCGTTTCGACTCACGAACGCGACGCTATGCGATGCGGCTGCTTTGAACACGGACTCCGCAAGCTCAACCTGCGCGATAACTGCAGGGAGCACTTCGGCCTGATCCGCCAGCGATTGGGCAAGCTTCTGAGTACGTCCTCTCAAAGCGGAGAATTTGGCTTCCAGACGGCCTCTTATGATCCTTCCATCGTCCTTCGCAGCGTGGGGATTGGATCGCGCTGAGCCCATCCACAGGCCGCGAAAACCAATGCCGTCGAAACTTTCCACTGGCCACGCCTTAGCGGGGTTCATTGGGCACACAGGTTTGCATTATTCTATTTGTTTAGTTAGGGTAAAGGTTCCCGTAATGCCAGAGCCGCTCGTGCCGACTGTACCACGGATCGCGGTTGCTGAGACCGACGTCGGCACAAGGCTCCCGAGAGTGCCCGCGCAAACGGGAGGATCGCCAAAAAGTTCTTGCGTGCAGTTTACGACTGCCGGAGAAGGCTGAGAAAAACCGACCAAGCCCCATGTTGCATCGGACGCCGGACTTATCCCAACGTCTAGCAGAAGGTTGGACGCACTGCTTGGTAGTAGCGTGTAATAGGCGCCGTAATTATATTGAGAGGCTACCGTTTCACCGCCGGACACGATGGCCTTACAGTTGACCCCGTCAGAACTCAGGGCACTGACAACACTAGATGGGCATGTCAGGTTGAGGTGATAACTAAATTGCCAAGAGCCGCTATTTGGGTCGCCGTCAGCACCCCCGTCACCCGCGTCAGTAACTTCAAAGTAAGCGGTCCCTATCATCGAACCGACCCAGGTCTCGGAGCCGGTCGGTGGCGGGGTAACCGTACAGCAGATAACGATGTTGTCGATTTGGTTGATGATCGTTGGATCATCGTGAATCGTCACATGCCCTACGTTGTCAAAAAGTTTGTTCGCTTGCGGGATCCGCAGACCCTGAAGCAGATTTCCGGCCGATGAACTAGCAGAAGGAATCAAAACGTCCAAGCTGCCGGTGTAAAAGAGGTGGACGTTTTGGAAAAAGAGTGGATTAACAACGTCGAGGTTCAGCATGTTGAATATGAATGTGTCGAGCCAGCCGTTCGATCCCACGGTGTCCATAGTCCCTTCAGCTTGAGGGTTGGTCAGTCCGGGAGGAAGAGTCATCTCTGTAACTAATTGAACGTAAGGCCTCGTGCCTTCCAGCGCACAGGCTAAGCATGAGATGCTGTTGATGCGGTCGCTAAAGGATGGATTGGATAAAGTTGGCCCAAACCCGTCTAGGATTGCCTGAAATCCAATCTGCCCTCCCCTGGAGTGCATCACTAGGTCGATTCTGTTACTAGCGGGTATTGTGTTGATGTAGGTGAGTAACTGACTGGCGATCGCGTCATTTCCTAGATCCTGGGGATATTGCAAAGTAAGGACCTTCGCGCCCGAGCCATTCAAGCTAGCATTCAGCGCGCCGAAAGTCGCTTTATAGGCTAGCTCATCGGCGTTCGGAAGGAGTTGCCAGCCGGGCACCTCGATGATCACGCTCTGATTTGGCGGAAGATTCGTCAAATCGGTGTCCGATACCGGAGTCCCTGTAAAGCCGTCGACAAGTTGGACAGGAATTGACGAGGAGGCGGTCTCGACGACGGAGGTAGCCTGGTAGACTGTCAAGTTGCCATTTTGTAAACCCAGGACGGACGGATTGATCGCAGTGGCCAGTTCTTTGCTCGTGGTTTGACCGGCAGGGGAATCCGGGGTGAAAAGTTCAGCCTCGCTTCCCCCAGAATCTACCAGGAGGCGAATGAGAGAGACTGCGTTGGTGGTGGAGGCTCCTCTTTCCGCGTTCTGTTTTTCGATCACTGCCGACGTTTGTGCGACGGTTCCCGACCGCTGTATTTGGAATGTAATGCCTGGCAGAACGGCATTATCGTAGTTCGGCGAACCGGTCACAGCAGCGGAGGGAATCTGCACCAGAAGGGTTTGGCTGTTGATCGTGCTTCCCGGGTCGAGACTTGCCGAAGTCGGAGTGGGAGCTATCGCAGCCGACACCGGAGTGTTGTCCGGTAACACGCCCGGATCGATCCTGATTTGCGAGCCGTCCGGCAGCGTCAGGGATCCTCCGGCCGATCCAATTACGGCGGTTTGGAGGGTCAAGTTCTGCGGATTACTAATTACAGTGAGCGTAACAGGATTACTCACAATACCTAACGTGGATACTTGGATTGCCGTCAACCCTGACGACACGGCCTGCGCCAGACCGTTGCCGTCGATTGTGGCCACCGCTGGGGCCGATGAGCTCCAGACAAAAAATGGTTGCGGCGAAATGACCGAGCCTGCTGCGTCTGTCGCTACAGCGGTAAATTGGACTCTTCCCCCTGCGGAAACGGTGGGCCACTGAGGTGCGATTTGGATAGTTGGCGAAGCGGGAATGCCCGCCAGGCTGAACGCGGCGGTAACCGCCCGGTTGGAGTTCATCGTCAGGGTGCAACTGCCCGTTCCCGAGCAGGCGCCGGACCATCCGGCAAACGTGGAGCCGGTGTTCGGCATTTCCGTCAGGGTGACAGCTGTTCCCGAGGCGAAACTCAAACAACCTGAGCCGCACGAAGTCCCAGCAGGCGAAGAACCGACCGTGCCGTTGCCAGTGCCCGACGTCGCTATGGTGAGGGAGGCTGTGGGTCCCAGGGTCGAGCTGCCAACGGTCAGACCAGTTGTACCGGTGACCGAGCCTGACGCAGCCCCGATCGTACTGCTGCCCGCTGACACTCCAGTCACCAATCCGCTAGCATTGACCGTAGCCACGGCGGTATTGGAAGAACTCCAGCTCACCGCGCTTGTCAGGTTCTGGGTACTGCCATCTGAATAAGTGCCTGCAGCGGTAAACTGCAACGTCGCTCCCAATGCGATCGTCGAGCCGGCCGGAGTCACTGCAATCGACATCAAAGTTGCCGTAGGGGCTGCTGAAGCCGTCACTGACAGATTGTCAAAGTAGCCCGAATCCGTTCCCACCAGTGGGCTTGCGCCCTGAGCATAGAATTGATACCCCGCGAGCGTCGTACCGTTCGACGAGAAGGCCGCACCTTGAAGCACAGGCGCACTGTTGTAGAAGGCGCTCACCGTATCGCTAGCGAAATTGACGTCCAGTTCGTAACGATTCCACGCGCCGCGCGCGATGGAGACTCCTGTAGGATTGTCTGTCCCCATAATGAATATGTGAATCTGCCCGCTCTGATCGATGTTGATGCCGATATTGGGTGACGAGCTGTTGTAGCTGGTATTCAGCACAGTCCAAAAAGATGGTGTTCCGGTGGCGGACAAATTCGCATCGATGCTGAAGGTTAGAATTTGGCTCGCTGCGTTGTAAGCTGCGCTCCTACCTGCTCCGAGCACGCCGGTAGTCGAAGGGACAGGCGTAATCCCTACGGCCTGGAGTCCAGTCTTCACGATCGCCGTTTCGATTACAGGTGACGCTGGCGCGACAAAGGCCGACCAGCTATCCTGTCCATTGATCGTGCCGGGGCTGAAGGTTGGGGGCTCAAATCCAGTCTGGTATATGGTCGCGGGATTCGATGAGGCGCTCTGCACACCCGTCATGGCAAAGGCCGGCAGCGTTTCGCCCGAGCCCATCGCTGTCCAGGCGGCCCCACCGATGCTTTGCATCCCGCCGGAAAGGTTCAAATTGTTTTCCCACCACCAGTCCACGGTGTCTGGCGCCGACCCTGCCGCAACCAGCCAGTATTGCGTTAAGGCCTGAAGAATCACGCCGCCCGTGGAATTGAGGGTGATCACTCCCGGCGATTGAGCAAGGTTCGAGACGGTCCACGTTTCGAGGACCGTGGACCCAGGCGCGCCGTTCACGCTGTTCACAAGCTGTACCACTGCGCCGTTGGTCCCTGAATTATAGGTGAGGGCGACCTGGACCGTGGCCAGGGTAAAGTTAGCGGTGGGCGTAACCGGGACGGCGATCAAGCGCGCGACCGCCGGCCCGCAGTTCAGAGTGGCCGATCCGTTGACGCACCATCCGCCCGAGGGGGTGGTGTTGAAACTCTGGTTGGGACCGAAATCGCTGTAGATAACCGTGGAGCCAGAAACGGTCAGAGTGAATGCCGCGGTGACCGCCTGGTTAGAGTTCATCGTCACCGCGCAACTGCCCGTCCCCGAGCAGGCGCCGGACCATCCGGCAAACGTAGAGCCGGCGTTCGGCGTCGCCGTCAGTGTGACGGCTGTTCCCGCGGCGAAGCTCAGGCAGCCTGAGCCGCACGAAGTCCCGGCGGGAGAAGAGCCGACTGCGCCGCTGCCGCTGCCCGACGCCGTTATGGTGAGGGAGGGTCCCTGGGTCGAGTTGCCAAGAGATGCCGCCGTGTAGGTGTAGTCGTTATCCAACCAGCCAGTGCTCTCGTTCGACCAAACACGCACATACACCGTCTGGCCGTTGGTAGGTATCCCCGTCACCGCTACCGACAAGCTCGTCCCTTGATCCTGCCCATAAATGTCGTTGCCGCCGGGCGAGGTCCCCAGGTAAAGGAAGTAGTCCGTGTTCCCGGCGCCCGCGGTCCATTGGAACGTCACCGTGGAACCTGTCAGTGTAGATCCAGGGGTGGGACTCGCTATCGTGGACGGGACGGGCGTCGCCCCGCCTCCACCCCCTGGAGCTACGGCTACCGTGAACGGTACGGAGAAGAAAAGCTGCCCGTTATCGTACACGCGAGCCTGCCAGGCGCCGAGCTGGCTTGCGGGGAGATTGCCGATGCTCAAGCTAGCCCCAGGGAAGCAAAAGTTGCCGGAATTCGAGTTCCAGTTGGAACCGGGGATAACCGTGCTGTCGGGCGCGAGCCAGTTGCTGGTGAGCGAATCGCCGGTTGAAATTGTGGCCTCGAAATACAGGTAGGCCGTGTTGTCCGTGGTCGAGAATGAGGTCGCCGCGGTTGGCCGTACGCAACCTGTGGAAGCTGGAGCCTGAGTCGTGACAACCTGGTTGCTGAAGCCAGTCACTGTGAACGGTAGAGAGAAGAGCAGGTTGCCGTTATCGTACACGCGAGCCTGCCAGGCGCCGAGCTGGCTTGTGGGGAGATTACCGATGCTCAAGCTAGCCCCGGGGAAGCAAAAGTTGCCGGAATTCGGGTTCCAGTTGGAACCGGGGATAACCGTGCCGTCGGGCGCGAGCCAGTTGCTGGTGAGCGAATCGCCGGTCGAAATTGTGGCCTCGAAATACAGGTAGGCCGTGTTGTTCGTGGTCAAGAATGAGGTCGCCGCGGTTGGCCGCACGCAGCCTGTGGAAGCTGGAGCCTGAGTCGTGACAACCTGGTTGCTGAAGCTGACGCCGGCCTGTGCGAGCGCCGGAGTTCCAATCAGAAACGGATAAAATGCCACTGCCCAAAGCGCCCTAGCGCTATCCACGAGTTTTCATTTCGGGTCCCAATTTCCAGCCAGCATAATTTAAGCGGAATTTCCTTTTTGCTACTCCGGCCAGACATCATGGTAAAGCCCAATCGCCTCCGTTGGGCCTATTCGCATCAGTATGCCTGCACCATATAGTACTTGATAACCATAGTACTTATTAATGTTATCCTTCTGCCGCCCCGCCCTTTAGAGCCATGATGGAACACGGCCAGAGGTGGTGGTTTTCAACCAGTCGGCGTAGTGCCAAAAATACCCTAAGAAAAAGAAACCAAATTACTTAGCTTTTGGCATAGGCCGTGCAATAGAACCGGCGTTACGGGAGGCTCTTTGCGTATGCAACGGAATCGAATCCAGCTTGTAGCCCTGGCGGGCGCGATCATAATGGTCGCGGGCCTGGCGACTCCGGTTCGTGCGCAGAACCCGGATGACATGCAGCGCGGCGTGGCGCGAATCAGCGTGATGGACGGGCAAGTTTCGGTGCGCCGGGGCGACGCGGGCGAGTGGGTGGCGGGAGTGATCAATGCGCCGCTGATGGCGGACGACAGCATTGCCACGGCTCCCAATTCGCGGGCGGAAGTGCAGTTCGATTCGGCGGACATCCTGCGGATCGGCGGGAATGCCCAGGTTCATCTGACGGCTCTCGAGAATAATCGCTATCAGATGGAGCTAGCGCGCGGCTCGGTAACTTTCCGGGTGCTAAGAGCTTCCAATGCCAACGTTGAAGTGGATACGCCGAGCATTTCGGTGAGACCGGCCAAGATTGGCGCTTATCGGATCGCCGTAAACGATTCGGGCGAGACTGAATTGACCGTTCGCGCGGGCGACGTGGAAGTGTTTACGCCCAAGGGTTCGCAATGGATCAGCGCGGGCCAGACGATGCGGGCGCGCGGCTCGTCGGCGGATCCGGAGTTTCAGGTGGTCGCGGCGATTCCGGCGGATGAATGGGACCGCTGGAGCGATTCGCGCGATCAGACCTTAATGCAGGCTTCCGCGGCCTACAAGAATGTACCGCCCGGAGAGTACGGCGTGGAGGACATGCAGAACCAAGGCGTCTGGACCGAGGTTCCGAACTACGGCAACGTGTGGCGTCCTACCGTGCCTGCGGGATGGGCGCCCTATAGTTGCGGCAGGTGGGTTTGGGAAGATTGGTATGGCTGGACCTGGGTCGGCTGCGAGTCTTGGGGCTGGGCGCCGTATCACTATGGCCGCTGGTTCAACGATCCCGCGTACGGCGGTTGGCTTTGGTATCCGGGCGCGCTCGGCGTGCGGCATTATTGGTCTCCGGCGCTGGTATCGTTCTTCGGCTGGGGCGGAGGAATCGGGTTCGGTTTCGGATTCGGCAACGTCGGCTGGGTGGCGCTGGCGCCCTATGAGATGTTCAATCCCTGGTGGGGCCGCGGTTTCTACGGGGCGGGCTTTGCCGGGCGGGTGAACATTTCCAACATCAACGTCTACAATTCGTTCCGCAATGCGCGGGTATTGAACGGCGTGTCGGGAGTGACGGCGGCGAACTTCCGCGGCGGGCAGTTCGGCGGCAATATCATGCATGCCTCGGGCGAGCAGCTCCGGTCTGCCGGGCAGGTTCGCGGGCAGATGCCGATCGGGCCGTCGGGCGCCAATCTGAGGTATTCGGAGCGAGCAGGCGCGTTCACCCCCAGAGCAGGGGGCGCGACCAGCTTCTTCACGCATCAGCAGACCTCCGCGGTGCAGCACATGGCGGTGACGCAAGGGTTGCGCGGCGCGGAGCAATCCGGCCGTGAAGCGGGCGCGCCGAACCGGGCAGCGGGCGGATCGCAAGTTGGCGCCAGCCGTTCCGGCGCGCCGGCGGCTGCGCGTTCCGAGCAGAACGGAGCGAGCGGGGGCGGCTGGAGCAGGTTTGGCGAGCCGGCGGGAGCGGCGCATACCGAAAGCGGCTCGCGCCCAGGCGGCCAGAATCCGGCGCAGCAGAATACGCGGCCATCCCAAGCCCCGAATGGCAATGGGTGGCGAGGTTTCGGCGAGCCTTCAGGCGGCGGGCATGCGGCCGCCGGCGGTGGCCAAGGGTCTAATACCGCACCAAGGTCAAGCCCATCGACCAACGGCAGGCCGGAATCGATGCGGATTGCGCCGCAGGTGATGCATGAGCGGCAGAGCGCGCCAGGCAATAGCGCCCCAGCTAACAGCGCGCCCAGATCGGCGCCCAGTTATAGCGCCCCGCGGCCTTCGGGCAGCGGCAGCAGCCGCCCCTCAGGCGGTACCGGACATTCTAGCGGCGGTCGCCGCTAGGGCAAGTTTCCTGCGAGGCAGGAAAGCATCAGTTCTTCCCATTGGCCCGGTCCCATTCAGCGTGGGCCGGGCCGTTTTTTTTGGGGGGGCCAAACAGGCCAGCTATTTTTCGGCGGTGTGCGCGATCCGTCTCACATCTGCCGCGATTTCCCGGGCGGCCGTTCTTCCGGGCGAAATCTACGCGAAATCGATCCGCGCAATTGCCCAGGGGCGGCTCCGATAAACAGGCCGCCACGATTGGAGCGCCACCGGATCACCACAACTGGGCTCGCGTCCGCAAGCTCTTCCAGGATGTCTACTCAAGCGTCGTCTCGCTGATCCGTGTACTTCTTCGGCAACGCATCGAGAAGTTCTTGCCGGTAGCGAAAATTCGTGCCTTTAAGACGATCGAGAGAATCCGCTAAATCGACTAAGCCTCGCTCTGCAGCCAAGCCGAGGACGCCAAGCGTGCCGACGACCTCCAAACCTTTGCTGAACGCGACGGCGGCCCCTTTGCGCTCATCGATGAGAATAAGATCTCCTTGAGGGAGAGGCCGAGCGCAATTGCCGACCGCTCGCCGCTGTCCAGCGCAGCTAGCGCGGGATCGTCGATGTCCGCCGCCTGCAACACCTCCAACCAGCCTGGCGGCTGTTGCATCCAATCCCGTACCACAGCCGGTGCGGACGGATGACGAAGTTCGTCCGCCACGACCGAAGGAAGAAATATCTTTTCGAACAGGTGAGGCAGGAGGTCGATCTTACCAATCCGAACCAGGTAGCGAATAGGGCTGGTATCCGCGACAACCAGACGCATCAGAAACCGAGACGCCTCAAGCTGGCGCGTTCGCGATCCAAATCCTCAATTGTGTAGTCGATCCAGACGTCGTGTGCCTTGAGAAAACTGTCAATTTGGTCGCTGGTCTCAAAACCGAGCAATCGTCGCAGGTCGGGTTTCGTGAGATGGCCCCGCTTGTACTCCTCTGCCAGCAATGCCTCCAGGGCACGGCGCGACAAGTCCCCGCCAGCCGCACTCAGGCGCCGGGCGACATCGTCAGGTATTTCGAGGGACAACTCCATATATCCCTACCCTACTCCGGCTGGCGGCTGCGGTCAATCAGACTGCGCATACGAACAATCGCCAGTTCGCAACTGCCGTCTCCGAGCCGACGAGAGAAACACCCGCACGGCAGAAGCTTGGCCGGACCCCTAGCTACCTAGGAATAACCGGCCAGTAGACCGCGCATACCCGCCAGTTGATTGACAGGACGAATCCCGGAGATACGTGGCCAGTCTGCTGAACGTGAGCCGCTCGACGCTTCACCGGCGCTGGCAGCGCAGTTGAAGCTAAGCGCCCCGGGATTTCTGGGATAATTGCGTGGAGGCGCCAACTGAGGCTGAAGCAATTCGCGATCCTGCCGGCGGCCCTGACCATTTCATCGGCATTTCCTCAATCACAGAGTGCGGCATCAGCGCCGGCAGCGTTTGAGGTGGCATCGATCAAACCGTCGGGTCCCCAGAGCAAGCGCGGGTCCGACGGTGGCCCGGGAAGCAAAGACCCAACGCGATATAGCTTCGGGCTAGCGTCCCTGCTGGACCTGATCTCTACCGCCTACAACGTCAATTCCTTTCAGATTTCGAGCCCGGCGGCGCTGGACCGGCAGAGGTTCGACCTTGTGGCGAGGGTGCTGGAAGGCGCGACGAAGCAGCAATTCCGCGTGATGTTGCAAAACCTGCTGGCGGAGCGATTCGAGCTCAAGGCGCACATTGAGGCCAGAGAGTTCAACGCCTATGAAATGGTGGTCGCGAAGACGGGGCTAAAGTTGAAGGAGGCGGTCGCCGGCGAGACTGCTTCGCCACCGGACGCGCCGGCTCCCGGGCCCACCGGGGATATCGGCTGGCCGCAGCTGCCGCCCAATGTGTCTCGAATCGTGGCGCAGAACTCCCTGAGCGGCGGCTACAACCTGGTCCGCCTGAAGGCGCAGCTGGAGCCGCTTTCAGTATTGGCCAATTTCCCGCTGACTCTAGATAGCGTACCGTCGTGGACAAGACCGGATTGACCGGCAAGCATAGTTTCACGCTCGAATATACGACGGAAATGCCCGGCGGCAGCCCGGACGCGCCACCCGTTGCGCCTGTGTTCACGGCGTTGCAGCAGCAACTCGGACTACATCTCGTGCCTAAGAAGCTGCCGTTCGGTGTTGTAGTGGTCGAGTCGTTCAACAAACTGCCTACCGAAAACTAGCAAAGCTAGAACTGAAGCGCGTTCACACGANNGAGTGCGTTCGCATGAGTGCGTGCGCCACGAGCCTTTCAAGCCGCTTTGGCCAAGCCCAACTGCTGCACCTTCGCCAAACCGCAAATCTCCAGCAGCCGGATGATGGGCCACGCCAGATCGATCTCACGCGGCAGCACGGCAAATCGCGCCGAAGTGGGGTAGTGGTGGTGATTATTGTGCAGCCCCTCGCCGGCGGTGAGCAACGCGATCGACTGGAGATTGGTGGCCTTGTTGTCGAACGTGCGATAACCGATCATGTGGCAGACGCTGTTGATGGACGAATTGAGAAAGATGTAGAGCGTCACGTGGGTGAGCCATGCGGCCGCGCCCCACCAGACGCCGAACAACAGCATGAAGATCGCCAGGCCTCCTAGGGCGCCAAATTGGAGGCCGGGGATTTTGTCGAGCGCATCGGGCTTCCAATCGGGCGTATACTTGCGGACCATCGCCTTGTCGCGAGCTACCTTGCGGTAGAAAAAATAATTGCCGAAAAGCACGGTCCACATGCCGTAGAGGTAGGGGCTGTGCGGATCGCCCTCTTTGTCGGAAAAGTGGTGATGCTTGCGATGAACGGCCGCCCATTGCCGCGGCACGATGCCGGTAAACAGGCTCAGCTCGAGGTGCATCAGAAAGCCCACCACCGGGTTCAGCTCCAAGCCCTTGTGAGTCTTGCAGCGATGCAAATAGATGGTCGTAAAAAAGACCGAGGTTTGCAGAAGGACTAGAGTGATCACGATCATCCACAAAAGACTCATGCGCGGTCGCTTTCCTGTTAGGGTTTCGACTCTCTTGCGCGCGCTACGCGCCGCGGCAGGCGCCGGGCGAGGCGCAAAAAAATCGCTGCTCCGATGATAGCAGACCGCCGGACTGTGGTATTCGGTAGAAGACAGCCATTTCCACGGGAGATCTCTAATTTGCGACTCGTAACAATTGAAAAAAGCGGCTATTCCGAGCCGGGCGTATTGCACGGCGGCGAAGTGATCGCCATCAAGGGCGCGGGGTTCGACAGCGTGCTCGCGGTGATCGCCGGAGGCGCGGACGCGCTGGACCGGGTGACGCGCTGCCTGGATCGTCCGCCAGGGGGCGATCGATTCCCGGTTGCGGCGGTGAAGCTGTTGGCGCCAATTCAGCGGCCGCCGAAGATCATCTGCATCGGCCTGAATTACCGCGACCACGCAGCGGAATCGAACCTGACGGTACCGGAAACGCCGACGGTTTTCTCGAAGTATACGACTTCGGTGATCGGGCCGGGCGCGCCTATCGTGCTGCCGAAAGCTTCGACCAGGCCCGACTATGAAGCGGAATTCGCGGTGGTGATCGGCACGGGCGGCCGTCACATTCCCGAGGACCGGTGGAAGGACCACGTCTTCGGGTACACGATTGTGAACGACGTAAGCGCGCGCGACTACCAGATGGCTACGACGCAGTGGATGATCGGCAAGACGTTCGACACGTTTTGCCCCATGGGACCGGCGATAGTGACCGCGGACGAGATTGACGATCCGCACGCGCTCGGGATTTCGCTTTCGATCGGCGGCGAGACGCTGCAGAAATCGAATACGAGCAACCTGATTTTCCGGATTCCGAAGCTGATCGCGTACCTTTCGAGCGTCTTCACGCTGGAACCGGGCGACATCATTTCGACCGGAACCCCCGCCGGCGTTGGTTTCGCGCGCACGCCGCCCCGATGGCTGAAGGCCGGCGACGAGGTGCGCGTGCAAGTGGAGGGGATCGGGGAACTGGTCAATCCGGTGGTGATGGAAGCGTAACTGGTAAGATCGTAGCGTAGGCGCCGGCGCCTGCGGCCGACCGATGTGCGCCCGTAGCTCAGTTGGATAGAGCGGCTGGCTTCGAACCAGTAGGCCGGGAGTTCGAGTCTCTCCGGGCGCACCAGAACCTGAAAGCGCTTACGGATCGATTGACCTTCCTTGAGTCGGCCTTGGCAGCGACGCTGGCCGCAACCGGCGAAAGTGCGGAATCCATTTTGCCGGCGGTCTCCCGTTTGGCTTCTTGCGATCGGTAGTGAGCCGAGCACGTCCTCCACCGTTTCGCGGAGAGCCCCGGAGCGACCTCCTTGTTCGCACGCCGCTTCGAACTGAATCGGCGCTGAAGCCCGCGCTCCGGTCAACGCCGCCAGCCGCTCCGCCGGTCGCGTAGTGGTTCTCGCCACTTCCGCCATGCTCTTGCCTTCGTCCAGCAAGCTCTGCGGTCGCTCTTTCACCTCGCCCTTCAGCACTGCCGCCGACTGCCGTTTCGGCGGCGGTACGACACAACGGTTCGGTCGATCGCGGTTGCGCTGCGGAGGTGTTTGCAGGAATTTCCGGAAGGTCTAGCTTGAATCGGCCGGTCCGGTGCTTGGGTATGATAACATCAGCCTTACCGGGAGCCCACCCCGCGTGCAAGCTCCAACCGATTGTTTCACAGCTTCTCACGGTCGCGGCTCTGTCTCGGCTGCGCGTGTCTGCAAATAGTTACGAAGCCGCGACCGTAATGTAAAGGAGCGGATTTTTGACCGGCGTCTCCCGAATCCGTTCAAGCACCCCCAGGGGCGTACCTGATCCTCGCGCCGGCTCGCATCGTGTTAGGCTGAGGCGATGCGCCGAGTCCTGATTCTCCTACCTGCCGTTCTCTGGGCACAAACGCCGACGCCACCCGCTCAGCCGGCACAATCCAAACCTGCCGCAGCCGCTTCGACGGCGCCGAAACCCGCGGCAGCGAAGACGGCGTCGCCCAGTGTCGTGAAGAGGCCCGCGCCGGCTCCTAAGCCTATGACGGACGAAGAAAAGACTATCTATGCGCTCGGACTCTCCATGTATCGCCAGCTCGGTCAGTTCGACTTATCCGCGGCGGAATTGGCCCTATTGAAGAAGGCCCTCACGGACGCAGCCGCGGGCAAGCCGGCGGAAGACATACAGACATGGGTACCGAAAATCCAGGAGTTGGCGGCTTCACGCGCCGCACGCGTCGCCGAGAAACAAAAGGCGTTATCGGCGGCGTTTCTCTCGAAGGTGGCGGGCGAGGCCGGCGCTCAAAAGACAGAGTCCGGCATGGTGTACCGCGAACTCCATCCCGGTGCGGGTCAGTCGCCCCAAGCGACGGATACGGTGAAGGTGAATTATCGCGGCACACTGGTGGACGGCACGGAGTTCGACAGTTCCTATAAGCGCGGCGAGCCCGCGCAGTTTCCTTTGAATGGCGTAATCAAGTGCTGGACGGAAGGCGTTCAGAAGATGAAGGTCGGAGGCAAATCGCAGCTGGTTTGTCCGGCGGATCTTGCGTACGGCGACGGCGGAAGGCCGGGAATCCCCGGCGGCGCGACACTCGTCTTTGAAATTGAGCTGCTGCAGATCGGCGCCGGGCCGGGGAAATAAGCGGTTCCAACCTGGCGTGCCGCGGATGACGTCCGGGGTCCATTCAACGAACTCTGCTTGAAGGTTCAGCGCGGCCGCTCACGGAGGCGGCGAATGAAATGCGGTTGGCGTTGCGGCGAATGAAATGCAGCTGGCGTTGCGGCGACTGAAATGCGGCTGGCGTTGCGGCAAACGAAATGCGGCTGGCGTTGCGGCGGTCGGCACGCGACGGACACCGGATGCGAGCGCACTTCCCAATATGCCGAACCGGCCGGCCGCCTCGGGCGACGTTGGGAGACGAGCGAGAATGCAGATGTATGCGCGATATCGTGTCCGGGCAGAGGGTCGAAAGGTTCTTAGAGCCCCAACCGGTCGAGCACCGGCTTCTCGTACACGCCGTCTTCGCCCGGGTAACGCAGCCGGTTTTCGAATTTGCCGGTTTCCTTCGCCAGTGCCCAGATCAGGCTCTGGCCCGCGGGCGCGGTGTCCGGCTGGCGAGTGAACACTTTATCCGAAAATGCTTCTTCCGCGTCGATAATGCCCCACCCCTTGGAGCGGAACATCGCCAGCAGATCGCCCAGGAAAAAGGAATTCAGCAGATTGTAGTGGATCAAGAGCGTGTGCGGCGCGCTGCGCCCCAGCACGTCGCGGGAGAGTTGGTCGTAGAACCGCGCGCGATCCCAGATATGGTCAAGGTAGGGCTGCCGGTAGAGCGTCGCGTCGAAGCCGCCCTCGGCCTCCATGCGTGCGAGGAGACGCTGGTTGTAATACCAGTCCGATGCGTCGATGGTAACGGCGCCGTTGCGGTATCCGTGCCGGGCGAGGAAGGAACGGAAACGATCCCGAAGATCGCGCGTCCCGCCTTCGTTGAGCGCGGGAAAACGGAACCATCTTCGGAATCCGGAGTAGCTGCGCAGCACGTCTTCGTTGCGCAAAATATCCGCCTCGAATTCCTCCGGCGCGATTTTTCCAAATAAGGGCCGATGGCTGTAGGTGTGGTTTCCGATGCGATGGCCGGCAGCGCTCCAGCGCTTAAGGATACCCGAGCCTTCCGGATTCTCAACGCTCTGGCCGATCGCGAACAGAAACGCGCGTGTCTTCCCCAGATGCGTCAACAGGCGCTCTTCCGCTTCCGGCCGGCGGTCCTTGGGGATGTCTTGCCACCGCACGTCATCCACGGTGATCGCCACCCTCGGCCGCGTTTGCGCGGCCAGCGGAGCGGCGCACAGAGCCAATGCCTCGCGTCGAGTGATGCTCATCGATGCTTGACCGTAGCACACACGGGCGCACACGCGAGGTCTGACGCGTCCCGACATCCATCTCCAGGGGCATGGGTGCGGGCACTGCCGCCCGGTTCTGCTGTCATTCTGTGCCGGATAGATGTCGCAAGTATCGTAGTCGAGGCTCTTACTTTCGCGGCTCGAAGCGCACTTCCACCTCGGTTTTAACTTTGACGGGGTGGCCGCCCCGGACTGTGGGCTTATAACGAAACTGAGACCACGGCACGCTCTCACAGAGTTGTGCGCCGGTTTCGAGTTCCAAAATTCTCCCTTCCTTGTCGATGACGAGTTTGCAACGAACCGCTCCCCCCGCGGGCGCCCAAAGGGGCGCGGCTTGAACGGCCGGACCCTCAATCAGAAGAGCGCGTTGCTTATCTGCCGCTACAGAGACTTCCGGAGTGTCCTCAGCCTCTGCGTCTTTCTTGGGTTCCGCGGCGCCGCTCTCCTTGGATGCAACGGGCAGTAGCCGCGTCACCAGGAATACGGGCCTGGCGGGATAGCGTTTCACCCTGGCGCACAAGGCTGAGGTATGCAAATCCGTCACATCGAAGGCCAACCCGGGCCAAGCCATCCTGACGACACGCTCGCAGCTCGATGGGAGCGGATAGCCGTTCTTGCCCTGGTCGGGATCGCCAATCTCGTCAATGGCCCTTTGCGCATAGACGCCCTCGGCAATATACTCCTTCCCGGGCTCTACCTGAAAGGCTGTCTTGAAGAACAGGCGGTAGCGGCGCAGGCCATCCACAAGGTACACGGAAGGTCCGCCCGCATTCAAAGCGGCATCGGCCGCGGTCGATTCCGACGGGTTTTCCCAGGCCTTTCCCTGGATTTTGTCCGGAGCGGTCTCGGCTTTTTTGGATTCTTTGGCCGATGGCCCGTTGGAGCAACCGCCCAATCCGGCAAGAGTCAGTACGAGAAAGCAAAAAACGTATGCGTTACGGTACATCGGCCGTGCCCTCGCTTTCAAGATGTCTTCGTCCGAATCTGAAGGTATCACGGGGAACGATCGCTGACAACCGATCCGCCGCCCATTCGTTTCCACGCCTGCTGCGCCGGTTTTGTGCAGGCCGCTTCCGGTAGCGCAGCGGCGCCGGCAAGCCCCAACTCGCCTTTCTCCACCAGGCGGATTTGAAGTGCGTCGGCGTCGGGCGCCGCAGCCTCCGGCTGCCGGATAAATGCCTCCGGCTGCAGGATAGATAACGATATTGCGATATTGCTTCTTGACGCCGCCGTCGAATAGGCTTCCGTCCTCCACGCCACTGTCTAAAACGCCCGGCAGTACAATTAAGCGTTGGAGGGGAGGGAAGCAGATGAGACACTCATTAGCAGCCTTGGGGGCGCTCTGTCTTGCCGCGGCGGCGCAGGTCCCCGATGCTCAGGCCCCCGCGTTCGACGTCGCATCCGTCAAGCCGGCGGCCGATCCGGGAATGACGCCGATGATTTGTCTCGTCCCCTGTTCGCCCGGCGAGCGTCTCACCGTCGAAGGCGCCCGCGTGGATATCCGCTACATGTCTCTATCCCGGTTGATGCTGACGGCGTACCGCCTCAAGCCGTATCAGTTATCCGGGCCGGATTGGATGAAGACGCAGCGATTCGATATCTTGGCGAAAATTCCCGAGGGTGGCTCCCAGGACAAGGTTCCCGAGATGCTTCAGTCGCTGCTTGCCGAGCGGTTCAAGCTGGCGATCCACCGCGAGAACAAGGAACAGCCGGTTTACGCGCTGGTGGTAGGCAAGAACGGACAGAAGCTGCAGGCTTCGGCCGCGGACGCCGATGCTCCCCTTCCCAACACCCCGGGCGGCCGCGGATTATATACGCCCGGCGGCGAAGCCTCCGTCGATGCCAACGGAAATGTGGCCGTCACCGGCGGAGCGCTCGGTCCGATGCGCGGCGGCAGAGGACCGGCCGGAGGCATGAAGATGGATATGCTGAAGATCACCATGTCCGGGTTAGCGGACCTGCTGACGCCGCATGAGGATCGTCCCATAGTCGATATGACCAACCTGAACGGCGCTTATCGTTTCACATTCGAAATTATCCAACCGGCTCCTTCGGGCGACGGCGGCCGTAAAGGCGGCCCTCCGGCAGACGGGGCGGGAGGACGGGATGGAGGCGGCGGCCCGGGCGCCGGCGCGCCGCGCGACATCTTCGGGGACGCGCTATTCCAAGCTCTCGAAAAGGCCGGCCTGAAGCTGGAGAAGAGCAAAGCGCCCGTAGCGACGATCGTAGTCGACCATCTGGAGAAGACGCCCACCGAAAACTGATTTCCAATTAGACTAGTCCGCACTCTACCAGTTGCCCGGCGCAATTTATCCCCTAAGCTAAGGAGCCGCGGAGAAATATCCTGTACATTCAGACCCAACCGCTTCCTAACGCGCGCGGCTCGGCATGCGCATTTGACAGAGCCGCGACCGTAAGGGAGCGGTCGCTTACCTTCGAAACGTTTGGTCACCTTATTGTTTCGCGGCCACTAAAGCGGCGCGGCCGATTCCCGGAGTTTTCGCGGATGGCGGCATGGCTGCATCCGGGGCCGGCGCCTGCCTCACGCCGCGGCTGAGACGCAGAACCAAGCGGATTGCTTCAACGCCTTTGAAGGTATAGACTGATCTGGGCCAAACATGAGAGCTATAGCCTGCCTCTGCGCGATTCTTGTCTGGCCGAGCTTCGCGCAAGCCCCTCAGGACTTGGTTTCCTTTGAAGTTGCGACGCTCAAGCTGCATCCTCCCGGCGGTCCGGAAGGGAATTCGACGACGCAGAGCGGCGGTCCCGGCACGAGCGACCCTGGCCGAATCACGATCGTCAACCGGACGCTCCACCGGCTGCTGATCGAGTCGTTCGTCCTAAAAGGCTATCAATTACAGGACCCTCCTTCGCTCGATCAGGTGCGCCACGATATCGTCGCCAAAGTTCCGGCGGGCGCGACCGAACAAGATGTCCGCGTGATGATGCAGAACCTTCTCATCGAGCGCCTCAAACTGAAGATTCGCCACGAACATCAGATCGTGCCGGTGTGGGCTTTGCTGGTTGGCAAGGGAGGGCCGAAGTTTAAGCCTTCCGGCGAGACAGCGGCGGCGAGCGGCGCCGGAGCTCCAGTTGGCGGTAAGCCGCGGATCGATGGCGACGGTTTTCCGGTTGAGCCGGTCGATCATGCAAAAGCCGGGATCTTTCGTTCGGCGAATGATTCTGGCGCCATCGGAATCACTTCTGTCAAACAGACGATGGCGCAATTTGTCTCGGCGCTCTTTGGACAAACCGACCATCCGATTATGGATATGACGGGGCTCGACGGCAAGTACGATTTCAGCGTGATCTTCGGGGCGCGTTGGAAGATGGAACTCTCCAATATGCTCGCTGAAGCGCAGAGCCAGGGCGCTCTGGCGGAGCCGCGGGCGGGAGATGGGCCATAATATTCGAAGCCGTCCAACAGCAACTCGGCCTGAAATTGGAGCTTCGCAAGATGCCGGTCGATTTAGTAATTGTGGATTCGGGGCAGAGGACTCCGGTGGAAAATTAGGGCTATTTCAGTTTCCCGTGGCTTTTTCCACGTGGTCGATTACGTAGACATCGACCGGACCTTTCTCGGATTCCAGCTTCAAGCCGAGTTGCGCTCGCAGCGCGGCGGCAAGCGAGGGCCCGTCCAAAGGCGCCATGGGCTCGCCGCTGGGGCCTTTCCGCCCCTCCCCCAAACCATCCGGCACGAACTCCAGGGTAAAGTCCCAAAATCCATCCAGACCCGTCTTGTCCACCACAGGCCGATTCTCCCGTTGCGCAATCCACCAGCTTAGATACGACACCGGACACCTTGTGCCTTTGAATTTCGGCATCGAAGATCCGGGGGCCGGCATAATGGCAATCTCCCACTCATTCGGGCCGTCGTTCGGCTTCATTTTCGCTCCCGCCTTGTCCACCGTAAGCGCCAGGGCCGGCATGGTACGGGTTTCGCGATGAAATTGCAGTTTGAACCGGTCCGCCAGCATCGTCTGAAACATGGGAGCCAGTTCAGCGCGGGTCAGGGAATGATCCGCCTTCGCATCGAAATCGTAGAGCTCGGTATCCAGCCAGTTCGGTCCGCCAACAAGCTGGCTATCGATGATCTTGTAGGAGTATGTGATCAGGAGTCGCGCCGTGATGCAGCGCCCGATGAAGGTTTGCCCCCCGGGCTGACCTTTCATGAAGCAGCCGTTGGTGCGCGCCATCGGATCGCTGGGCTTGATCGCGGCGACCTCGAAGGCTGGCGCCTTGCTCTCCGCCTGCGGGGACGCGGCAGTGTTGGATATTGCGGCTTGATCGGCGTTCAACAATCCGCACGCCAGCAAGCCAAGAAATGCCGCCAGGGAGACAAAGCGATCGGTCATGCTGGTTTTCATACTCTCAACTCATTTTCCTGGTGTCAAATCCCCACGCCGGCGCTTCGTCGCGGCGGTCTCCGCTTAAGCTGTGCGGCACAAGTTCTTGCGGCGCGGCCATATGCCTCAGACGCGCTCTGAGAGTCTCTAGCCTTGCTACGCGCTACTCGTATAGAGCCGGGTAGGGAAGCTGCCGATATCGCCCATATCGTTCCTCGCTGGCGCTGGTCGACGCGCGCCAAGGGGCCGCTGTTCCGCGCGATTGAGCTATGCCTCGCCGCACCTGCCCCCGCGATGAGAGTGGCCGGAAACGGGCGATCCGGAACGACGCATTGAGCGCTGGGGCTGACTTCTGGCTCCTGTCTCCTATATCCAGCAGGGATATTAAGGGCGAAGCCCTTGGCTGGTTAGAAGCGCCCGCCATCACCAGTAATAGGCCTTCACCACCCGCGGCGAACCCGGCGCCCCGGAAATCACTTTCACATGCAACACGAATTGAAGATTCTTCTGCTGCCATCCTGCCGGCGCGCCGCGCAGGGCCTCGGCCATCAAATCCGGATTAGTGACCAGGTCGCTGGCGGCGTCGGTGCCGTACTGCGTCATGCCGGCCAACTCCACTAACATCGCATGCGTGTCGGGATGGAAGACGCGCGAGACAATCGCGTAGTCCTCGCCGGTTCTACGGTCGCGCGGCAAATTCGGAAGCGCCCATTCGGTTGGGTGGCCGTTGTCGGTGATGCCGATCGGCTCGCGCGAGCCGTCGATGAAGAATCGCATCTGGCTGCTGATTTCGCGCCAGCGCGTATAGGAATAGCCCACCAGAATCGCCGGCCCCGTGCGCAAATCCGGGAAGCTGACCGCCGAGCCCAGCCTCACCTGATACGGACGCCTCAAGCGCGTCAACATGGCCGCCAGACGCGAAGTCGCAATCAGATCGCCGCCGCCGACGAACTGGTCGGTCAGCTCGACAAAATCCTGCGGACCCGGCGGTTCTTTGGCGCCAGGCAGCCGGTCCATGCTCCACACCGGCACAAACGCGGCGCCTACCAGGACGGGAGAGGAGCCTCGCAGCACGGGCGCCCAGAATTGGTCGACCACGGTCGTCGCCGGACGGGTCGTCGCCCAGTACGCGAAACCCGCAGCGGCGGCGATTGCGGCGCCAACCGCGGCCCAAAGAGAGCGCGTCCGCCACGGATTGGGCCGGCGCGGCTCGCTGCCGGGCGCAGCCACGGCCGGCGCCGTTTCGACGCGCGGCTGTTCGGCCCGTGGCGCCTCCATCGCGTGAAATTCCGGGACGTACGTTCCGGATGGCAACTCGATACGCAGCGGGTTAGCGGCGCCCTGAGTGGAATAGTAGAGCCCCAGCCGTTTGCGCACTTCGCCGGCCTTCACGCGCACGGTCGCGTCGTCGCTCGGATCGTAGCTGGTAGGCCGCCCAAAAACTTCGATGCCAATGGTGCGCTCTTTGAGGATATCGGCGGAGCCGCGCAGCGTGTTCTCCACCACGAACCGCAGAAAATCCTGGCTCCGCTTGCTGGAACGGAACTCATGGCTGGCCAGGACGCGAGTCATCTCCTCGCGCACTTGTTCTTCCGTGGGCCGCGCGCCACTCCCCCCATCCGGCGCATTGGCGGGCGTTTGGCCTTGAGACATTTGCTGAATTTGCCGCTGAATTTGCTGCCTGAATTTGCCTGGTCCGATTCTAACAGACTCGCCCTTTACCCGATTTGTTGGCGCACGCACTTCGGCATGGCAGCGTGCACATTCTCCGGAAACCCCGCACGGAACCGCGTCCCTAAGGGAGTCGGACTTTACTTTCGCCCGTAGCCAATGTCCGCTTGCTGACGCGCGCGGTTCCGGGCGGCGCGTCCAGTTTCCCGAATCCCTGAACGGCGACGTCAGTTGGCGCCGGTTGCCCGAGCGGCGAGCTGGGCACGGTGCGAAGTTCGGCGCAGGCCTGCCGAAACCTCCTCCAACGGGATTTCACGGGACATGACCAGAAAGGCTCTCGCATTCGTATTGAATTTCATTCCACTTGTCCGGAAACTGAAATCAGCGACGCCGTCCAGTCGGCTGAATGTGGACGCATCGGGTGCTTCTTAGGGCAGTATGTGTACTATTGTTTATGGCCTCTCGAGGTTGTCGAAGCCAATGCGCCGATGTGGTGAAGGTAGGACTAAGTGTTCCTAGCTGACTCACGGACGTTTGATAGCCTCAGGGAACTTTGGGGTCTGTGCTCGGGGTCGAAGAAACCCGTGCTCGTTTGGGTTGGATCTGGTGCAAGCTCGTGGCTCGGGTACGAAAGATGGGGCGACCTGGCCGAGCGCTTCCATCGTGTTTTTCTGCGGCTTGATTCGGGCTACAAAAAGATCGAGGCCGAGCGCGAGCTTAACACGCACGACTATCCCGCCGTCTTCCAACGATGCCATGATTCGAACCCCCAACGCTATTTCTCGTTGTTGGCTGAGACCTTCGGACCCCGGCAGATCAAGCCGGTCTACGAGCGCTTCTTGGCCGCCCTCCGCCACGCTGAAGGAGTCTCGATTGTTACCACTAATGTTGACGAAACCCTGGAGCGGTCTCTCTCGGCTTTCGAACTCGTGCAGCGTTCGGACTTAGCTCGGATGCTCGCCCTTCTTGCGGCGAAGACGCCATTTATTGGAAAGCTGCACGGCACAATTAGTTCCGTCCAATCGACGGTATTCACCACTCAGGATTACGCCGCCATCGCGGCTGACGAGTGCTATCTCGAGGTGCTGCGCTCCGTGCTAACCGCCTCCTCCGTGGTTTTTATTGGCTATAGCCTGCGTGACCAATACCTGTTCGATCTCCTTGCGAGGACATCTCATGTACTGTCGTTATTCGGTGATGGACCACACTTTCTCGTCTCGGCTGAGGATCGCCTGGCGCTGCCAGACAGTGTGAACCTCATCCGGTATCGGACCGACCTGCACACAGACCACCGCTCGGCCATTCTTGCTGTCGAATTGTTGCGGAGGCCGGCTGTCGAAGCAGATTCACTCAGTTATGATCGCTCCAATGCCCTGCCGTTGCAGAGCGGGCATTTTCTGAGCGACTTCTATCCGGCTGGGACGTGGACGACTGGCAATGGCTTTCTGCTAAAGCGGCCGGATGGTCAGCAGGCCGAGATGTTATTAGGGCCGGATTGGTCTCGGGAGGAGCTGCCGACTACCGCGTCCACTGCAGCACACGACCTTGCAGTGGGCCTTATATGTTTTGATCGTGTGTTCTTGCCTCTCGACTGCATGGGCAGGGTCCACCAGTTCCTCGGGTCGGAGCTGTTCTGGGACCTAATCTCCGCGGACGCGATCCGGTTTGTGCAATGGGAGGGCTTCGACGGCCTTATGTTCCTGGTGCCAAACTCGGGATTTGGACAGTTAGCGACCGGCCAAGTGGCCAGCATGTCCACAATGAAGATGATCACAAAGCAATTGGCAGCCGTGCCAGGTAGGGAGGCCGACGCCGCAGACCGTTTCGCACTCCTGGAGAGGCAGACGAGGCGGATCGACCTGTCTGGTGGTTTGAACTTCGCAGATGTTTGCAATGGCTTGTTTGTTTCTCCCGCGACTAGAAGTATCTTGGGATTGAGCGAGGGGACCCCCGCCGGACAACTTCCGCGGTGGGCCGCCGGTCCCGCGATGCGGTTGGTCCAGATAGCGAGGGTTGGCGCCACGTGCCAGATGCTGGGCCTGTCGTCGATGAAGATCATGGCTGGAGCCGCAAAGGTGGCGCAGGTCGCCTTCTCTGCCGTTGCCGGGGGATCTCTAGCCAACGATGCGGCCACTTACGCATTGACGGGGCAATTTGGAGTAATTCCGGAAGGCGATTTCGCCAATCCTGATGTCTGGCGGGCGGTCCTGGAGTTTCGAGACGCTAATGCAGGCTCTCGGCTCCGGGCTTACGTGCACAAATACTTACAGGCGAATCAGGGTGCCGAGATCGTTGCGGCTATCAATGCCAGCCTGCGGCAAGCGCTGCCCCCCAACCTACTGACGGACGCGAGGCAAGCTATGTGTGCGCTGTTACTGGCCTCGAATACAACGATTGGTGTCACCCCCGGTGTCTGGAGCGACGCAGACCTTCTCTGGGACGGCCCCCGTGTCTGGAGGCTGAGAGCCAGAGCGCCGTTTGACGCCTATCTTCGGGAACAGAAATTAGGTCATTACGATCTTTGCCCGTGCGGCTCGTACGAAAAGATCAAATACTGCTGCCAAGCAGCGCTAGCCCAGTAATCCAGCTCTGGCGATCGGCTCCATCCAAAAACAGCCGGATTCCTCCCGTAAAACGCCGCTCACGTCACTTGCAAAGGAGGAGGTCCTTGCCAACATGTGCCATTTTTGGCACAATGAAGATTGATCGACCGCTCGAAGAAGCTCCCGGCGTTCTTCTACGAATCCGCCCTCGGCAACCGGCCCGTACGGGAGTGGGTCCTGGGGCTAACCGTGGAAGATCGCAAAGTGGTAGGCCGGGACATTCAGAAGGTCGAATTCGGCTGGCCGCTCAGCATGCCCTATTGTCGCAGTCTCGGCAACGGCCTGTGGGAAGTGCGGAGCGGCCTGACTGACGGAAGGATCGGGCGGGTGACCTTCTGCGTGGCGCGGGAACGCATGCTGCTGCACGGCTTTGTCAAGAAAAGCAGAAGACGCCGGCCCAGGACTTGAGACTCGCGCTCAGGCGTATGAAGGAGGTGTCGAGATGACGAATAAAAGGAAGGGTAAGGTTGGTTCGTCTTTTGATGGCTTTCTGGCCGAACAGGGCATCTTGGAAGAGTGCGGGGAACAAGCCATCAAACAGATCCTCGCCGATCAGATCAAAGCCGCCATGGAGAAGGATCGCCTCACCAAGGCGGCAATGGCCATCCGTATGCAAACCAGCCGTAGAGCGCTCGATCGTTTGCTCGATCCTGCCAACACGAGTGTTACATTGCACACGCTGCAACGCGCTGCTGTAGCTATCGGCCGTCAACTCCGGCTGGAACTTATCTGAACCGGCGGATACGAGTGCCTCTGATCGGCTTAAGAGGACCGCCCGCCAAAACCTCGACGGCGACGCTGTTTTCGAGCTGCTTGAGGTTCTTCGTTGTAACGCCGGCGGTCTTGCCGCCGGTTCTTCATTCATTCGCCGGCGGTCTTTATCTTCCGGAGAGCGAGCGTAGACGGCGAACGTCGCAGATTGTATAAATCCCGTGAAACGCCAATCGGGGAAATGACCCATCGGACGGCTAACTATCGCGAAATCGCCTCTCACCAGCAAATGCCCAAGAAAGCCACCTCGAAAAAAGCGCCGCCCGAACAAGCCGAGCCCAGGCCAAAGCCCGACGCTGACCTTGCAGCAGCCTTATTTTAACGCCTATGCCAGTCCACCTCAGTCCCCCAACCACCCGAAAACAACCACGTTCGATGCCGTTTCGAACGTCGCATAACCCTCCCGCAACCGTTTGGAACTGGACCACGCCGCCCCCACCGCGCCACTATCGGTCTGGTCAGCCATGTCGCGAATGCTCGAAGAGACCCGGCAACAGCCGGAGGCGCTGGAAAAGACGCTCGAAGCCGGCTTAGCCTCGCTCGCCGATCTTCGCCGCCAGTTCGAGGTGCGGCGTCCCCGTCTAGTGACCCTGGTGGCGCGCGGCACGTCCGACAACGCCGCGCAGTTCGGCCGCTATCTCATCGAAATCACCACCCGCATCCCGGTTTCGCTGGCCGCGCCCAGCGTGCTCACGCTCTACCAGTGCCCGCTCGATCTCAGAGACGTCCTGGTCGTCGGTATCTCGCAATCCGGCGAATCCACCGATACCAACGCGGTCCTCGAAGACGCCCGTGCGCGCGGCGCCCTGACGGTCGGCATTACCAACGAATCCGAGAGCCCCATGGCCCGCATCGCCGATTTCGTGATCGCGGCGCGCGCCGGCCGCGAAGAGAGCGTCGCCGCCACCAAGACCTATTCCTGCCAGCTCATGGCTCTCTATTTGCTAGCCGCGGCCCTGGGCGGCCAGGTACAGGTTGAGATCCTGCGCCGTCTCCCCGATTGGGTACAGACGGTGCTGGAACTCGAGGAACGCGCCGGCGAAATCGCCGAACGCTACACCTTCATGGCGCGCGCCGTTGCCGTCGGTCGCGGCCTCAATTACGCCAACGCGCTCGAGTTGGGTCTCAAGTTGATGGAGACGTCCTACGTAGTGACCGAGCGCTTCTCCTCGGCCGATCTGATGCATGGACCCATCGCGCTGATCGAGCGACACTTCCCCGTTTTCGCCTTTGCGCCTCCGGGAGTCACCTGGCCTTCCACCTCCGCCATGCTGGACCGGCTGGAGGAATTGAAGGCTGAGACGCTGGTAATCACCGACGAATCGAACCCCGAAGCGGCCGCCAAGCCCGCCCGGCTGATTCAGCTTCCCATCCGCTGCATCGCGCCCGAAGGCCCTTGCGATCTGTACACTCCCATCCCCTACATTGTGCCCGCCCAACTCTTCGCCGCGCACCTTGCGTCGATCAAAGGATTGAACCCCGACCGCCCCCGCACTCTACAGAAAGTCACCCTCACTAAGTAGGGCGGACCCCTGGGTTCGCGACCTGGTCTGCCAATCCGGTCCGCGCGTGTCCCCCTGGTCCCCCTCTCCGTCCCGCCCTTCAGTCACAGCACTTACAAAGATTCTTAACTCAAACAATCCACAAATCTTAGCCACCTCCCGGAACCCCCATCGCCGTAATTCCTTCCCGCCGCGAGGGACAATGGAACCGAAGGATAAGTCATCCACTCCAATGCCGGCTCCCGCAAGCTTCCCTCATACTCTCACTGCCGTACCCCGCTTGCGCGCGTCCGCATCGCACAGCTCATCCGCACCCCGATTCTGCGATATGCCAAACGACCCTAGTCCCGTTTCCGAACACTTTTGTCTCCAACCGCCCATTGTTCCGCCCAGTTACGAACATGGCATAACCCGTCAGCAACCGTTTGGAACTGGACGCCGGCCGCATCGCGGACCAGTATGTCGTATGCGCTCCGCACGCCGGAGCAAATCCGATTGAAAAGGGGTAGAGAGGTGACTTACCGTACAACTATTCTCACGGCGCTTTCATTAGCGGCGCTTTCAGCGGCGATTCTTCGTCCAGCCATGGCGCAGGAAACCACGGCCAATATTACCGGCCGCATCACCGATCCATCGGGCGCCGCCGTAGCCAATGCTAAGATCACGGCGAAAGACGCCGACCGCGGCACGGTGTTCGGCACGCAGTCGAATACCGATGGCGTTTACAACCTGTCGCGGCTCCCCATCGCGCGCTATGAGCTGCGCGTGGAGGCCAGCGGATTCCAGACCGCCGTGCATCCCGCCTTCGCGCTGACCCTGGGGCAGACCGCCTCCGTCGATACCGCCCTCACTGTCGGGCAGCTTTCGCAACAGGTCGTGGTCTCGTCGGGCGAAGAGGTATTGCAGACGCAAACCACGGAGGTGGGTTCGGTGCTCGATGCCTCGTCCATCGCTAACCTGCCGCTCGAAACGCGCAACTACAATCAATTGGCGCTGCTGGTTCCGGGCGCGGTCACCATCAGCCCGGCATCCTTTAATACCGGGCTGCCGACATTCAACTCGGCGCGGCCGAACCTCGACGGTAACCGCGAGCAGGCCAACTACTATCTGCTCGACGGCATGGATAATAACGAGTTTGTCGACAACAATGTCGCCTATTCGCCCAACGTCGACGCCATTCAGCAGATGAGCGTCGTCACCAATAATCCCAGCGCTGAGTTGGGAATGTTCCTCGGCGGCGTGATCAGCGTAGGTCTAAAATCGGGCACGAACCAATACCATGGCAGCGCCTTCGAGTATCTGCGCAACGACTTCTTCAATGCCAACGAATGGTCGAATAACTTCAACGGTCTCCCCACGGCGCGCCAGCGCTGGAATGAATACGGGACCACGTTCGGCGGACCCATCAAGAAGAACAAGCTGTTTTTCTTCACCGATTACCAGGGATCGCGCTTCGATCTGCCCGCCACCGCCACGCCCCAGACCACCTTTACCGCGCAGGACGCCGCCGGCAACCTTTCCGATCTCGGCGTTACGCTGCACTATCCGGGAACCAGCGTCGTGATGCCTTCCAACCTCACGCAGGCTGCTGTTTGCGGACCCGGACAGAAGATGGGCGTGAATCCGTGCATCACCGGGATCAGCCCCACGGCATTGAAGATCGCCGCCGCGCTGCCCAAGCCGAATATTCCCGGACTCGCCGGCGGCACTGTCAACAATCTCGACAACGTCACGCAGACTTACGTGCATGGCAATCAGGGAGACGCGAAAGTCGATTGGTCGCCTACCGGGAATGACCACTTCTTTGCGCGCTACTCGCAGCAACATATCGAAAATCCCACCCTGAACAGCGACACGCTCCTGTATAGTGGCAGCGGCAGCAACCTATTCCCGCTGCAGTCGGCGGTGTTCGATTATACGCGCACGCTGAATTCCAGTTGGGTGAACGATTTCCGCGTAGGCATGAACTACTACCCGGCTGACGCCAACACTCAGTCGCTTAGCACCACCGCCGGCGCGAATTTGATTCCGGGCCAGCCCACGCAGTATCTTCCCGGCCTCTCCTTCGCCAGCTCGAAACTGGGCGGCCAGCTGAATGGACCCTTCGCATTCGGAACTGTGGATGGGCCCGAGGTCTTCCATCAGACCGCGATCCAGGTTTCCGACACCGCCATCTGGACCCGCGGCGCGCATACCATCCACTTCGGCTTCCAGGCGATTCGCTACCGCAATAACTATGTTCCTGCCACCAGTAGCGACGGCGCCGCCGGCCAGCTCAGCTTCAGTGGCACTTACACCGGTTACTCGGAGGCCGATTTCTTCCTTGGCTTGCCGGCTTACATGGGCTATGGGCTCGGCTTTACCGGAACGGTGGGACAGCGGAATGAGGCCGTCGGCGCGTTTGTGCAGGACGACTGGCGTGTCAGTAACAAGCTGACTGTCAATTTCGGCGTCCGCTGGCAGTTATTCACGCCGATCTATGAAGTGGATAACCGCATGACTAACTTCAACGAATACACCGGCCAGATCGAGCTCGCGGGAGTGAATGGCAACAGTCGCGCGCTCTACAACCAATATAACGGCATCGCGAATTTCCTGCCGCGATTGGGTTTGGCTTACAGCCTCGATAGTAAGACGGTGATTCGCGCCGCATTCTCGCGATCCAGCTTCGAGGAAGGTACCGGCGAGTATAACCGTCTCGCAACCAATGCGCCTTGGAACGTGGATCTGGTGGGGCAGTGGGGCGCCACTAACTCAAGCGGCGGCATTCCGGCCAACCAGGTCACTCTCGATCAGGGCTTCGGCGCGCTCGGCTCCACTGGCGGCTGCACGGTCTCGAATGTGACCTCGGCGCCGGCCGCGTGCTTCGCCGGCGTGCGTCTCCATGCTACCGATCCAAACTACCGGCCGGCGGTTTCGAATCAGTGGAACGTCACCGTGCAGCGGGAGCTGATGAAGTCGCTCACATTACAGGCGGCTTACGTCGGGCAGCATAGCGACCACTTAGCCGCCATCTATGACATGGGGCAGAATTTCCTGTTGCCCAATGGCACGGCCATACCCGGACCATATCTCGCCGGTAACCCGGCGCTTGAAAGCGATGGAACCGGCCAGCAGCGCCTCAACACTTCGACCGCGATTCAAAACTACAACGGATTGCAGCTTACTGCCAAGGAAGTGCTCGCCAACGGGCTCGCGTTCCAGTTCAACTACACCTGGTCGAAGTGCCTGACTAACAACCAGGGCTACTACGGCCGCTACGGCAACGCGGCTCCGGCGCAAACTACCGCCGATGTCTCGTTTCAAGAGTATGTGTATAATGTCTCGCTCGATTACGGGTTCTGCGACGCCGACGTCACTAACTCATTCAGCGGCTATCTCAACTACGATCTGCCGTTCGGCCACGGCCGCGCATTTGGCAGGAACGCCAACAAGGCCGTCAACGCCATTCTGGGCGGCTGGAGCTACGCTGCCATCGTGACCGTGCATGGCGGGCTGCCGATTTCCATGATCCAGTTTGGCAACGATCCCACAGGGGCCTATTTCCAACCGCGTCCGGATTGCATCGCGCCTTCCAGGGCGACGCCTTACAAGAATTTCGTAGGCGGCGGTTATGTGTGGTTCGACCCGACCACCATGGCGATTCCGGGACCGGGCCAGCTCGGGACCTGCGGCATCTCGACCGAGCGTGGACCGGGTCTGAAACAGATCGACATGAGCCTCTCCAAGCGCTTCTCCATCACCGAGCGCAATACCATGGAGTTCCGCTTCGACGCCATCAACGCATTCAACACGCCGATCTTCGCGGTGGCCGGTTATGCCACCGACGTATATCCCGGCGGCGGCATCAACAACGCACTCTACGGATCGAATGCGGCGTATACCGCCAGCATACCTACGGGAGTGGTCAATACCTCGGTGGGGGCGAGGAACCTGCAATTCTCACTCAAGTATCGGTTCTAACGTCAGATCTCCTGATCTCACCCGGGCCGCAACGAAACGCTGGCGCGGCCTTCCGATATTCCCGGCTATAGCCTGGGCACGCGGCTGGTAGGCCTACTGCCCGGCCCTGCCGTCCCGCGGCCGCTGTGTGTCGGAGAGATGTCGCAAGTGTCGGAGTTGGGTTCGTGTAAGGAAGTTTCAGTAGGACCCGGCATTCAGTCTCATCGAATCGCCCACGAGGTTCGCGGATGAAATGCGGTTCGGGTTGCGGAGCCAATCTCACCGGGCGCCGGATGCGAGCGCACTTCCCAGTATGCCCGAAGCGGCGGGCAGCCGCCCACCCCGGGCGACGAATGCTGTGCCGCTGGCGCAACGTTGCCAGAGTCACGGCAAAAGACTGGCGAGGGAATGCGCAGCAGGGTGCGCGAAGAGGCGATCTGGTTGCTGGCCTGGCAGCACGAAGTCCCACATCGGCGGTACGGCGACGACAGCTCTAGGTTTCTGGTAACCTTGCGCTCGCACAACAGTATTGATCTCAGCGGAGTAGGCATGAGATCTTCGAGATTCACACGTTTGACGACGCTTTGCGGAATGGCCTTGGCGTCTCTGGCGGTGCATGGGCGCAACCGTCGCAGACTCTCGATGTCGCTTCCGTCAAGCCAAGCCGCAACACCACTGCCGGCTCGAATCTCGATAGCGTAAGAGGCCGGCTAACCGCCACGAACATAACTGTGAAGGATCTGATTCGCCTGGCCTATGGCGTGAAGGACTACCAGATCGGGCGGGCGCCCGGATGGGTCGACGGCGAGCGATTCGACATCGTTGCGAAGAGTGTCAGTGGTACGGGCAACAGCCTGGAGGACGAAAAATCGCAGGTGCGCGAATTGCTGGCCGATCGGTTTCAACTCGCAACCCACCGCGAGGCGAAGCAGATGCCGGTGTACTTGCTGGTTGTGGCCAAGGATGGGCCGAAGCTGACGGCGCACAACGACGCCGGAACCAAGGTCCGAGGGGGATGCGGACGCCTCGTCGGCAGGCGGGTGACGACGGACGTGATCGCCACAATGCTGTCGAGACAGCTCGATCGCGAGGTCCTCAACCGAACCGGCCTGTCTGGAGAGTACGACGTTCAGCTAGATTTCACACCCGATTCCGGTCCCTGCCGCGTGACAGCGGATAGCCAAGGTGGTTCTCTAGCAACCGGCCCAACCGGCCTGCCTTCCATCCATGCGGCCCTGCAGGAACAACTCGGACTGAAACTGGAGTCGGCGAAAGGGTCCGTGGAATTTCTGGTCGTTGATCGTGTAGAGAGGCCCTCCGGGAATTAGCGCTTCCGGCCTGCTGTGAAGTGCGCGCGCATCTTCAAGCTCCTCCCTTCGCCGCTCCACGTGATCGCCAGGCTAAGCGGTGACGGCGGCGAACGAACTCTCTCCACGTAGCAACCGATCGGCCCGGTCATTTCCCAAACGTCAGGGCCTGTGCGGAGACGCGAATAGCACCCGGCGTGAGCCGGCGAACCTCCAGCGTTGATGTATTCTGAGGAAGAGAAATCATGGCGATACCCATCATGCGGGCGATTCTCTAGGTGAAGGATATTCCGTAGGTGGCCGGCTTCTAACACGTGTAGGGCGAACGCCACCGAACTGTGACCCAGCAGTTCACCGATTGCCTTGATGTTGACGCTCTGTGCAATTAGAACGGCGACGGCGCTGTGACGCAAGTCGCGATTCGCATTCTTGGCAGGCCGGCCGCGGCGAGCAAGCTCTGAAAGGGGCGCGTCAAAAGCCGGCAGGCGGATTCGGGGCGCCCTCTGGGCCCCGCCGCAGATTGACAATCTGCCCCGCAAAACCAGTTTGGCGCAAAGATGATAGACTTTCCCCATGAAGTTTTCGACCATCATATCGGCCGCCTGTGCGCTTGCGATCCTGACCGCCAGTCTCGCCGCCCAGAGCAAACCCGTTTTCGAGGAAAGCTTCGAATCGGGAAAGCTTGACCCAGCGGTATGGGACCAGAGAGTAACCGGTACGGCAACCGCGGCAGTGGAAGCGGTGGATGGCGCCCACGGAAAATATGCGCTGCATATCCACTATCCGGACATGGCTGCCCGCAGCTATGCTTTCGTGGTCGCCACCCATCTTCCGGATTCGGTAAAGACGCACTTCTTCGGCCGCGCTTACGTGAAAATCACGCCCGGATTGGGGACCACGCATAATCCCTTGATCTTCGCGGGCGAGCCGGGGTGGCCTATATCGAAGTTCGATGAGATCGGGGCGTACCGCGGCGACTGGATGCCTTCTTATCAGGAGAACAAATCCGCGGCGGGCCAGGGCCGCGGCGAAGTGACTTACCGCAGCGACACGCCGCCGCCCTTTGACAAGTGGTTTTTGCTGGAATGGGAATTCAACGATGCCCCTGCCACCATCACGGTCTGGATCGACGGCCAGACGCTCAGCGACACGATGAACGGTGAGAAGGTCGATATGGTGAAGTTTACGTGGCCCAAAGGAAGCGCCACCGATACCGCGCTGGTGGGCGGCTTTAAGGAATTTGGCTTCGGCGCTCGCGTCTGGGGCGCGCCGCCGCAGGGCTTCGATGTCTATTACGACGACATCGCCATCGGCACTGAGCGTATCGGTCCGGCGAAGTAGCGTGGAAGACGGCGGTGATCGCGGCGCTTAACCGTTTCGGGGATTTCGGGGCTCAGTCGCACCTGACAGGCGAAAGCGCCTGCCCCACAAAAACGCGCATCAATGTGGAACAGACGCTTTCGGCTGTCAACCCTTCGATCTCGGCGATTGTTCCCAAGATCGGTCAAGCACCTGTGACGTTCTATAATGGCGGGCTATGAGCCGTGCTTGGATTTTACTGTTATTGGCGTGCCCCGGTTGGGCGCAGCCGTCGATCGATTGGGGCGGGCAGAAGACCGAAATCCTCAAGCACTATCGCGATCTGATCCGGATCGACACGCGCGCGGGCAATGAGACCAAGGCGGTCGAGTACATCCGGCAGGTGCTTGAAGGCGACGGGATCGCATCCGAAACGTTTGCGCTCGATCCGGCGCGCGCGAATCTGGTGGCGCGCATCAAGGGCAACGGATCGAAACGTCCGTTGCTGATCCTGGCGCACACGGATGTGGTCGGAGTGCAGCCCGAGAAATGGCCGGTCGATCCGTTTAGCGCCGCCATCAAAGACGGTTATGTCTGGGGACGCGGCTCGCTCGACGATAAGCCGGTGCTGGCAGCGAACCTGATGGTGATGCTGCTGCTGAAGCGCAACCATGTGACGCTCGATCGCGATGTGATCTTCCTGGCTGAGTCCGGTGAAGAAGCCGACACAGCCGGCGTGGGCATCAACTTCATGGTGCAGCAGCACTACGGCGAGATTGACGCGGAATATTCGCTGACGGAGGGCGGGAACGCGACCATTGAGGGAGGCCGCGTGGTGGCGATGAACATCGGGACGGCGGAAAAAGTTCCGGCGCGCGTGCGGCTGGTGGCGACGGGAACTTCCGGTCACGGATCGGTGCCGCGCATGGACAACGCGCTGATCCATCTGGGCGCGGCGGTGGAAAAAGTCGGCCGATGGCAGACGCCGATGCGGTTGAACGACACCACGCGCGCGTACTTTGAGAAGCTGGCGACCATCAGCTCGCCGGAGAAGGCCGCCCGCTACAATGCGCTGCTCAATCCGCGGACGGCGGATGCGGCGCAACTGTATCTCGCCGAATACGAGCCGCAGTCTTGGTCGATGCTGCGCACGTCGGTTGTGCCGACGATGCTCAAAGCGGGCGTGGGCGCGAACGTGATCCCGTCGGAAGCTGAGGCGACGCTCGATATTCGCGCGCTTCCCGATGAGGACATCGCGAAGTTCTACGCGGAGATGGGAAAGATCGTCGACGATCCGCAAGTAAAGATCGTGCCGCTGCCGGCGACGCGCCCGGCATCGCCGGCCACGCGGCTCGACACCGAGATGTACCGCGCGCTGGAACAGGTGAGCAAGCGGATGTATCCCGGCATCACCGTCCTTCCGGCAATGTCCACGGGCGCGAGCGATAAGGCGCAGCTTCGCGCCAAGGGCCAGCAGTCTTACGGCATCGGCCCGGCGGGAACGCGCGAGGACTTCATCGGCTTCGGCGCGCACAGCGACGTGGAACGGCTGGCCGAGCCGTCGATTTATCCCTTTGTGGAGTTCGTTTGGAACGCGGTCACCGAAATCGCAGCCAACCGGCGCTAGTAAGGCGAGCGCCTGATTCTGTGCTCTTGCTGGAAACCACTCCCTTACGGTCGTGACTCCGATCGGAGCCGCGCGCGTTAGCAAGCGGTTTTGCGGTGGCGCCGAACCTCACGGGAACTTAGTAGGGTGACCGCCTGATTCTTTGCTCTTGCGAGAACCACGCCCTTACGATCGTGGCTCTGATCTGAGCCGGGCCGCCGCTCAGCGCCCATGTTCCAGCAGCTCGATCACGCCCAGCAGCGCGCCCCAGTGGTAATAGGCGTCGCTGCTGCGCACGTCGTTGCCGGCGCCGGTGTTCGCGTTGTAATTCTCGTAGATCGCCCGATCGCTCTGCCAACTCTTCATCAGCAGGCGGGCCGAACGCTTCACCAGGTCCGCCCGCGCGTCCTTCAAATCGTAGTTCCGCAGGCCAAGGTAGACCAGGAAATTCATGGGCCCCCAGATGCGGCCGCGCCAGTAGTTCTGATCTCCGTATCCGGGCACGTTGCGCGCAATCGAGGGCATCACCCACTCGCCGTGGAACTCCTGCGGGTTGAAGTAGTGTTCTTGAATCATGCGGCGCGCCTGCTCGGGCGTGGGCGCCTTCGCGATCAGCGGATAGAAGCTGGTAGGCGAAAGCCGTGACGAGGCCTCGCCGGTATCGGTGCGCCGGTTTAGGTATATGCCCGACTTCTCGTCCCAGAGCGTCGCCAGCGCCGCGGCGTACTTGTCCCCGCGCCCGCGCAACTCCCGCCCTTCCTCCTCACGGCCCAGGATGCGGGCAATCTCTTCCAGCGCCCGGCAATCGGCGACATACAACGCATTGAGCCCCACGTCGGAGATCTCGAGCAGGTTCGTCCGCGGGTTGAACGGCACGCCGTCGTACATCGGTGAGTTGTCGAGGCCCGATTCATAGAGCGCGGCCTGAAAGTTGTGCACCGTACCGTCCACCAGTTGCGGCACGTCGTCGGAGCCCCAACTGAGCAAACCCGCGCGATCGCGCGCCGTGGGCCACCAACGGTTCCACCGCAGCAGCTCGTCGTAGACCTCGGCCAGGAACCAACGCTCCGGGTGCCGCTTGTAGATCTCGAGAGCCATCAGGCTGCCCACCGGCGGCTGCGACCGGTCGTCGCTTTGGATGCGATAGGCGGACGCACAATTCGGCACGAAGCCGCGTTTGGTAATGCCCTTGGTAACCTCGACCGCGTTGGCGAAGGCGAGATCCCGGTTGTAGAGGCTGTACATGAACGACGCGAAGTAAGTGTCCCAGTCGAACAGTACGTAGCCGCCCCAGTTCGCGCTCCACAAGCGGCTCACCGGCGAGATGGCGCGGTCGTTCTCGGGATCGTAGGTCAGGTTCCATCCGAGAATCGTCTGCATCGCCGTGAAGACATCGCGCTCCTCGCCGCGCGCGTCGAGCTTGCTTTGGTGGGCCGTGCGATGCGCGCCCACGATGGCAGTCACCTGGTCCAGGGTCTTCTCTGCGCCGGTGTACACCGCCACGCGGCCTTCCAGAGGCACGGCGAAATACGGCCCGTTGACGGTGAGGAAGGGGTCGCTCACTTGAGTGCCCGTCGTGCGAACGGTAAATGCGCGACCGCCGGCAGTAGCTGGCTGCGCCTCGATCGCAGGTCCCCGCCGCCGCACCACGCCGGGACGGTTCCAGTAGTAGCCGGCCTCGATAATCAGGTGCGCCGCCCGCAGCGCGGCGCGCTGCTCCACCGTGACCAGAATGTAGTCCTCGCCGTCCTGCTCGGCGCTCTCCACGCGAACCACATTTTTCGAGCTCTGGTTCCCACTGGCCTGGAGCTCAAGCGTGAGTTCGGTGTAGCTGCCGTCGTCCGAGTGCGGGCCCAGGCGNNGCCCCATCCCGGCGCTCTTCACGCCCAGCGTCAGTGCAAAGCCGTCCGGCAGATGGACATGCGCCATCACGCTGTTGGCGCTCCAGGTATTCCAACCGCGGCACAGGCGCTGCTGCAGCGAGCGATACTCGGCGGTCCGCAGAACCCGCAGGTTGCTCTGCGCTCCGGCGGGAGGCGCGGCGACGGCGCACAAGGCGGCCGCCGCTATCGGAAAGAGGTCGATCCGTCGCATGGCAGGAAGAGCATCCCCTTCATCCTACTTCCTAAAGTTCAATCCCACAATCCGCCGCCCTACCAAGGGCAATTCGTGGCGCACGCACTCCTGCGTGCAGCGTTCACTCGTGTGAACGCGACATGTTTGAAAGCTTCTGCGCAACGATTTCCGCCACAGAGCCGCGGAAGCCCCCAAGATTGTTAAGCGCCCCTGCCGGATTAGCCCGCTCAAACGCGCATTCGTCCGCTGATCCGCTTGGATGCGTCGTTGGCATCCCGCACGTCTGCCTTGCGAAGTCTTGTCTCCACTTACCACCTACTGCAGCGCAACCACCGGCAAGCCATCAATACCTTCTGAAATCGCTGTCGCGGGTGACCAGCGTCGCCCCGAGGGCGAGCGCCGTCGCGGCCACCCACAGATCGTTATCGTCCAGCGTGAGGCCGCGCTGTTGGCGGGCCGGCTTAACGCCGCGTAGAAGTCGCCCGCCCGCTCCCGGACCGGTTCGCACCTCACGGTAGCCAGGAATTGGCGGCCGGTCTCCTCCAACTCCGTGCGCCGTCTACCTGGCGGAAGTCTTGCGATCCCGAAGAGTATTTCGCCCCGAACAATCGTGCAGGTAACCACGTGATCGCCCTGCTCCAGCCCGGCCATCCAATTCTCGATTCGTGGGGCGGCCCTCATCAGATCGCTGATCGCGTTTGTGTCCAGGAGGTACGTCACCCCGGTGGCCACCTGTCGAAGGCGCCCTGATCGCGCACGGGCAGCCGTGCAGCGGCAATCGCAGCATCCAGGTCGTCGACCGCCGCAACGCTTGGATGAGATAGCTGCCGAACGGCTCGCAATACGACTTCAGGCGAGGTCGATTTGTCGAAGAGAGAGCGCAGACCGTCCAGCGCTACTTGCTCCACGCTCTTCTGCTGCGCGCGGCCGCAATCCCCTCAAGGCCACGTGCGAGATCGTCTGGGATTAGAATCGTCATAGTTTCGCTCAACCCCATTCTCTCAAGACCAGGAGCGCCTTGCACCAGGCTCGCAGAACGCCGGGAGCCATCAGCCTGTTTGCGTAACCGGTTGGTTAGAAAAGCGCCTTTGTTGATCCGGCACACGATAGCTGGCGGTAACAACCCATGCCACGATCAATCCGGGATAGAAATCGGCGCAGCGCCTCGCATTTTACGTCCGACGGGGATTTCGCAACAGGAATGGCGATCGCGCGGGCCAAGCACCGTTCCGGCCATTCTCCGAGTGGCCGGCGATCCGACCGAAAGCCCTTCGCCACTTCCCAGAACGCCCGTTTCCCGAGGGTTTGCCGACGAGCGGGCCGTTCTAACTCCGACGCTTTATGTCCAAATGGATTCTGGGCTTACCAGCCGGTAGTTTAAAGGGGCGATACTGAAGGAAATGAGGCAATCGATCTGGCCCAACGACCACGCATCAGAAGATTCGTACAGTGCTGACAAGGCCCTCGACCAACTCCGGTGCTTCGTAATCTGTCCCGCAAAGCCGCCCGAATATTGGGACGACCTGTTTGCCGCAATCCAGCAGATGTGCGGAATGATCGGAAACACGATGGGCGTAAATCTGTCGTGTCGTCGGGCGGTGGACATCATCAGCGCCGGAATCATCCACCCCGAGATCTGGCGGGGATCTCCGCACAGCGGACATAGTGATAGCGGATATCACCGGCGGTAATGGCAACGTCATGTTTGAGCTTGGAGTCGCGGCAGCCTGGCTTGACAAGGAAAGGGTGATAATCATTTGCGAGGACCGACAGGACGAGGCTCGTCTCTTCGATATCAATCCGGCCCGGCAAGTCGACTACGTCCGGTCGCCGCGGGGTTTTGTAGAGCTGCAGGCGAAGCTTGGGAAGCTGATTCAAGATGGGGTTGCGCGCGCTCCTTTCGAAAAGGCTCCCAAAACCGAACTCACACTGCCGATATCCCTTGATCTGACTAGGGAGGAGGATGGCGGGTCTCTTTGGGGCCCGTCCGGCGCACACCGGCGCATCATCAGGGACACAGGCCTGGAGTTCGGATCGCTTTACAACTTCCGATATGGCTGGATGTCCGTCGGAGATCTGATCGCCCGGAACCTCACGGTGAGTGGTGAGTTTCGATTTAGTTCTCCTCGGCAGGGCACGCCATATCCGCCGTGGATAGGTATTATGCTCCGAAGCCAAGGCTACCACGCGAGTAGCGGACATCTGGCGGTTCTTCGCGCGAACGGAGAGGTGGCGTTCACTCAAGAAGGTGAAGGCGGCCACACGGATATCGACATTGGTAAGTTAAAGGACTTTGACCCCCACGCTCCCGGTTTTGTACCGCTCGAAGTGATGATTGACGAACAAATCTGGGAGATTAGGATCGGTAGTATCGCAAAGAGAGTACTGATCCGAGACCTCCCCTTGGTCTATTCGGAGGGACGAGTCATCTTAGAGGGACAGTTCTGCTGGATGTGTTTGCGAAACCTTCAGGCCAAACTCCCCTGAACTCAGGCTACGCCCAAGTGGGGAGCCATCTCTGTGCGGGTAGGGGCTCTGCGCCGAATACCGCCCAGACCGGAGGCATGGGCACGCAGAAGTTCCCAATGTCCTCTTGGGCTCCTTTGGCCAGGCTGGCGTTCATCTCCTCCAACGCCGTTTTGGGGAACCGTACGTCTCCCAGGCGGCATGCAAGGCACTATACCATCATGAAATAGGACCTTTGATTGAGCGCTGGCCTACTATTCTAGCAGCTTAACCATCTCCAATACGAATAATGGGCACGATTGCAGCCGGTATGAATCCGAGATAAACATCAGAGCCGCAAGCGCCCACGACAAGCAGACCCAGTGTCATTCAAGTCCGCGCCCAGGCCGTTCTACCGTCCGCGATTGGCGATATCGTGCTCCGGGCAATCCAAACCGCTAAACCAGACCTCGAAGCTGGCGCTCTCGTCCTGGTAGCGCCGGCGGTCTTGCCGCCGGACCGTGGACTCCTTTCGTCACCGCATTCGGATGTTGCCTATCTGAAGGAATTGAAGGCCGGCCATGTACGTCTGTGTCAATGGACCTTGCACAAATCGTTCCGAGTCTCAAGCTGACTTGAAGCCGCGTTCAATCTTCCTATAGCAGCATTGCCCAATTCGTAACATAGCCCGCACAGTTCCCGAACACCATCGCTCCAGTTGGCTTCCGATACAGCGCGCTTGCAGCCGCCGATCCACTTGGCCGGCCTCTTTCAGAACAAGCAGTTCACCGGATTCCTGGCGCTAAACAGCCCATACCACCAGCAATCAGCCACGAGGTCCCGAACGTTCTGGGAGGCGCCCCGCTGTCTGGGCTGCACTTCGGTTCGTGAGATCGGCCTTATTTTGACGCCTATGTCGCTGAGAGCCGCTCCCGCACAACAGAAACTGCCGATATCTGCACCCTCTCTCAAAGCCAATCACACTGGTCTCAAATATACCTAAGCCCAAAGGCCAAAACGGCTTACTCCACATTACCGAAGCCTCTGCCCGGAATTCCTAGGTCGCGTGAGAGACAATGAGATAGGAGAGGTCTACGGGGCGCTCCCGGCGGCCCTGTCCCCCGGGAAACCACCTCGATCACTCCAAATTCCTCAATCCTCAATTATGCCAATCACCACGATATTCTCCCACCTACTCAATCGCTTACCGTACTCGCGATCCTCGCGCTGCAACCCGGCCGCAACCCAAATCCCCGGCACACCAAACGAAGACATACCAAACGACCCTAGTCCCATTTCCGGACACCACTCCACCGATCCCAGGCCACGCGGCCACGATGAAAAACCTCCACGGCTCTGCGCCGCAACCTCGAACCGATTTTCCCCGCACGCTCAATCACCACGATGTTCTCCCATATATTCAATCGCTTACTCAACTCGCGACCCTGGCCCCCCAACCAGGCCCCCAACCCGGCCGCAACCCAAATTCTCGAGATACCAAACGACCCTAGTCCCATTTTCGGACACTTCGCCCCACCCTTGTGGCGCATGTTCTCCGCGAGGCCTCTCCATCGCCGCGCCTCCCATATTTGGCGTTTGCCGCGGAGAGCGTCTCTTCGATGCCAGACGGGGAAATACTGGGCGGAAGTTGCGGGCGCCGCCGCCGCAAACCCTGGCGAATAGAAAATTATGGAACCCGCGGATTTCCCGGCGAGCGTTAGACTATTGCCTATGAAGCTGCGGATGCTGTTGCTGGTCTCGCTCGCCGCCGCGCCGGTGGCGGCCGACGAGGGGTTGTGGCTGTTCAACCAATTCCCCAAAGACCAGATCAAGCAGAAATACAACATCGATATCACGGATCAGTTCGTGGAGAATCTGCGGCTGGCATCGTTGCGCATCGGCGGCGCGTCGGGCGCATTTGTTTCGCCGAAGGGCTTGATCCTCACCAGCCGCCGCGCGGTGTCCGATTGCGCGGCGAAGGCCACCGACGTTTTCTATGCGGCTGCCGGCGCCGACGAGACGAAATGTACCGGCCTCACCGCGGACGTTCTGGTCGCTCTCGAAGACATCACGAAGCAGGTGAAGGATGCCGCAACCGATAAGATGAAGCCGGCCGAGGCGCTCGAAAAGCGCAACGCAGCGGCGGCGCGCATCGAGAAAGCCTGCACCGGGAAGAACCATACGGTCTGCTCGGTAGTGAAGCTCTCATCGGGCGAGCGCTACGATCTGTACCAATACAAGCGCTATGCCGACCTCCGGCTGGTATTCGCGCCGGAGCCTGCCGCGGCGTCGTTTGGCGGCAATCCGGCGGAGCTCACGTACCCGCGATACTCCATGGATTTCGCGTTCCTTCGCGCCTATGAGAACGGCAATCCGGCAGCGACCGCGCACTACCTCAAGTGGAGCCAGAACGGGGCCAAGGATGGCGACCTGGTATTCGCGGTGGGCAGCCCGGTCTCCACCGCGCGCCTGGCGACGGCGGCGCAGCTCACGTTCTATCAAACTTCGGCCATGCCCTACGCGATCACGCGTTTGCAGACGCGCATTGAAGCCCTGCGCGCGGCCGCTCCGCAAAGCGCCACGCTGTTGGCGTTGGGCGCCGAATACAAGCTCACCGTGGGCAAACTGATCGGCCTGAAAGACGAGTGGCTGATGGCGCGTAAGACGAACTTCGAGCGGAAACTGCGTAGCGCGGTGGAGCACGACCCTAAGCTCGGCATGGAGGCCGGCAAGGTCTGGGACCAGGTTGCCAACGCATACAAGGAATGGCAGCCGACCGAGCGGCGCTACCAATTGCTTGAGAAGCCAGCGGCGGTTGGATCGGTGCTGTTCCGCATGGCGCGCGCCACTGTGCGCTCGCAGTCCGCGCCCACCGACGCGGCCGCGCCCATCGACGAAAGCGCGCCCATCGACGAAGCGGCCGAGATTGCGCTGCTGACGCGCTACCTGGATGAGCTGAAGCAAGTCGGGGAAAAGGAACTGCCGCTGAAGACGATTCTCAATGGAAAGACGTCGCAACAAGCGGCGGAGGATATGGTTCACGCCAGTAAAGGGAATGGCGCCGCGGGCGTGGTCCCGCTGGCGAAAGCTGTGGATGAGGCTGGGAAGAAGGTGGCTAAAAGGCGCGCGGAAACCATCGATGCCTTGGAAGTCTCCGCCGCGGAGCGTATCGCGCAGTTCCGGTTCCGCCTGTTCGGCGCCGCCGATTATCCCGATGCCACGGCCACGCCGCGCTTGACCTTCGGCGCCGTGAAAGGCTATCGCGACCGCACCGAAGCTCCGGTACCGTTCGCCACTACGTTCGGCGGCTTGTTCCATTTCACGGCCGTGCAGGCGCCCTTCCTGCTGCCCCAACGCTGGGCGGATGCCCGCGCGGCTTTCGGCTTGGTGACGCCGATGGATTTCGTGAGCACCTGCGATATCACCAGCGGGCCTTCCGGCGCGCCCGTGGTCAATCAGGACGGGGAGATTGTTGGCGTCACATTCGATGGCAACATCGAGAGCATCGCCATCACGTACCTCTACGAAGACGAGAAGGCGCGCGCGGTCCACGTGGCCTCGCAGGGCATTGTGGAGGCATTGCAGAAGGTCTACAAGGCGCCCGCGCTGCTGCGCGAACTGGGCGCGCCTGCTACTGGAACGACGTCCGCATTTGGGGACCCAAGGCTTGGCCAGCGGTGAGAGAAGCGCAGAAACCCGGTCGCGTATTTCGAGAAGAGCACTCTCTCACGGTCGTGGCTCCGAACGGGCCGCGCGCGTCGGCAAGCGGTCAGCCAAGCCAGCGGTCGTCGCCGGCCACGCGCTTGGGCCATGGGGCCGGCCATACGCCCGCGCCACTCTACTCGACGGTAACGTGCGTGCCCTTGCGCTCCTGGTGGCGCGAAAGATGCGCAATGCGGTCGTCGATCAGGCTACGGATGCCCTTCAGAAACTCGACGCGCGAGTTGCGGAAGTGATCGTTAGTGCTCTCAGACCACCAGCGCTCCAGCATGGGGATGGCGGTGGTGCAGATAAAACATCCGGGTTGGTGGGCGCTCTGTTGATGGGTTTGCCCCGCGCCAGTCTTCTCTTCCATGTTCAGCTCTCCTTCATTTCCACGGTCAGAACTCGGTTTTCCAATTTGGCGCGGCTGGGCGAAAGGCCCGCCATCGAAACCGGCAGGCCGATGTGCCGCCGCAGCGTGCCGATTTCCACCACCAGCTCATCGCCCTTCTTAAACAGCCCCACTTCGCCTTTCATCGCGAAGGGCAGATGAAGCTTCACTTCGTAGTTGCCGTCTTGCTTGACGAAGCTGTAAGGCGCCTCGGTACGGGTCACTTCCGCGGGGTCTTCCTTTTCGGAATAGAACGCGCGGCTGAGGTTTTCCAGGCGCTCGCGCCCGAAGACTTCATGCGTGAAGAGGGGCACGCGCTTCACCGGCACGGGCGCGAAGTAGGATTCGATTTCTTCGAGGATTTTGACTTGCGAAGCGCGCCACTCCTGAAAGTAAGCGTCCGTGACCGCGTCGGGCAGCACGCGGTTGACAATCACGCCATCCACCGACAGTCCGTGCAGCGTGAAATAAACGAACGCGCGCTGCGTCTCGCGCAGCACCATGCGCTCGGGGTTGGTCACCAGACGGACGCTGGTGATTTTGGCGTCCTCGAGCAGCTCGCCGATGCCTTCGAGGCGCGCGAACAGGCTTTGGATGTTGGCGAAGTAATTATCGGGGGGCAGTTCCACCGGTGAAACGCGATTGGCAAGCGGCCGCACGGCCTTGAGGAGCCCGCGCTGGAACGGAAAGATGTGCTTCATGTACCATTCGAGCGTGGTGGGCATGCTGACGAAACGCATGGATTCGGCCGTGGGGGCGCAATCGAGCACGATTACGTCGTAGCGCTCTTCGCGCCGGAACTGGTTGACGTACATCATCGCGCTCAGCTCTTCCATGCCCGGCAGAATGGCCAGTTCCTCGGCTTCCACGTCGCTGATGCCGGTGGTGCGAAGCACGGAAATCACATAGGAGGAAATTTCGCGCCAGTGGCGTTTGATCTCCTTCTGGATGTTGACCTCATGGATGGCGAGGCGGTCGTCGATTTGGTAAGGATCGCCGGTCTTCCCATGGAAAAGTCCGGTTTCGATGTCGAAGGAATCGGCCAGACTGTGAGCCGGGTCGACGCTCATGACCAGGGTGCGATAACCCAGGCGCGCGAGCTGCAGGCCGGTGGCCGCGGCGAGACTGGTCTTTCCTACGCCTCCTTTGCCGCTGAACAGAAGGATGCGCATGGCTTTATTGTAGCGTGAGGCTGAAGCCCCCCCGCCGACTGGCGTCGTCGTTCAAAGTGCGGAAACCCCGGGCGTATCGTGGCGCACGCACTCTTGCGTGCAGCGTTCACAATCGTGTGAACGCGCTTCGGCCTTCGCGGGAGCCGGAGTCGGCGCGAACGTGGCGATCTCCAGCATGGTGGATGCGCGGCTGCTGCGCCCGCTGCCGATCGAAGATTCCGCGCGCGTGGTGGAAGTCTGGGAAGAGGCTGCGTGGATGGGCTTCCCGCAAAATACCCGGGCGCCGGACGACCACGGGCTGTTCCGGCCAACATGCTCGATTGGAAGCGGCGCAACCGTGCACCGGCATGGCCGGCGATGGACAGCCGCAACAAGGCGCGGTAGTTTGCGAAATCGAAGTATGAGCCGGAGGAGAATGGACGATATCCCACTGTGCGGGTTTGGGAGAAGAACAGCTTAGCGGAGCATATCGCCGATTATTCGCACTTACGGCAATTTCAATAACTTATGAGCGTCATATAGAAGACATCGGCCTCGCGACTTTTGGGCATGCCGATACTGAGTTTACAGAAGTTTTACGCCTTCGAAGCCAACCAGCCCGCCATCTTCGTTAGGTTGAAATCAGCCGGGCTTGAGGCCTGTCGCATGGAGTGTTGAAGTGAACCCCAAACATCGGTTCGGAACAGGGTCGAAAAGGGCGCTGGCGCTTTGTGCCGCGAGCTTGGCATTGGCCGCTGCGGCAGGCGCGCAGCAGCGCGCAATCGATACGGAAAAATCCGCGATGACCGTGCGCGCGTACAAGGCTGGCGTTTTTTCCGCCCTTGGACACGATCATGAGATTGCCGCCCCGGTTGCCAGCGGAACGGTGGATACCGCCGCCCGCACGGTGGAGATACGCGTGAAGGCGGGCGCATTGAAGGTGCGCGATCCGAACGTCTCCGATAAGGATCGCGCGGAGGTCCAAAGCACAATGCTGGGCGCTGACGTTCTCGATGCCGCCAGCCATCCCGAAATTGTATTTCGATCGACCACCGCAACGCCGGGGGGCGCCGGTTCGTGGACGGTAAACGGTAACTTGACGCTGCACGGACAAACCCGCCCCGTGACAGTGGTAGTGAAGGAAACGGGCGGCCATTACGTCGGGACCTCCCGATTGAAGCAAACAGAGTTCGGCATTACGCCGGTCAAAGTTGCGGGAGGCGCAATCCGGGTGAAGGACGAAATCCTGATCGAATTCGATATTCAGTTGGCGCACTGACAAGGCAGGCGCGCCGGGGGGAGCTTGCCATGCATCAATTCAATAGCTCAGTTCGGAGGAGGCGGAACTGGCGGCGCAACGATCGCCGCCGCGTCCGGCGGGGTGCAACCGCCGGATTCAATTTCAACAGTGCTGGAAGCGCTGCGGTACGATTGATTGGGCAGGCTACAGCCATGCCCTACCTGACAGGAGAAAATTCCGATGATCCGTTCCAAACTCTGTCTGCTGAGCGCCATGCTGGCTTGCGGCGGGCTAGCTTGCGGCGCGCTCCACGCGCAGACTGCCAGTCCGCTGATTACGGAAGCCAAAGCTTCTTACACATCGGTGAAAACCAACTTGATGAAGGCTGCCGAGAAGATGCCCGACGACGCCTATTCGTTCCGGATCACGCCCGATAACCAGACTTGGGCCGAGCGTGTGGCGCATGTGGCGACATCCGCCATGGGAAGCTGCGCGCGCGTCAAAGGCGAACAGAAGCAGGCAAATCTGGGGTCGAACTCGAAGGCCGATCTGTCCGCGGCATTGAAGGCCGGGTTCGACGAATGCGACGCCGCTTGGGACACTGTCACCGATGCCAACATGGCCGAAATGGTTGGCGCCGGGCGAGGTCAGGCTACGCGGTTGGGCACTATGATCCGCAACACGGTCCACATCTCCGAGGTCTACGGCGCCATGACGGCATACATGCGCTTGAAGGGCATCGTACCTCCGTCGAGCGAAGGCGGCCGCGGCGGAAGGTAGCTGGGGTGAAGCCGCCGGACTGTCTAAGCGCCCTTGTGGCTCCGAACGGCGCCGGTAGACCGCCCCATCGTGCGAGGCTTCTGTGCACTTTTCTGTGCAATTTTCTGTGCACACCCCCCTTGTCAAGCCCAAGTGGAAATGTCCGGTTTTGAGAGGCCCGGTGTGAGGGTGGATATATGTTGGATTTGATGTTCCTGGGAAGTCGCGCTCCTTGGGGCAGATCCGAAGACCGCTGCGACGGGGATGGCTCCGAAGCAGGTGGCGCCAAACCCCCAGTCAAA
>PLDF01000485.1 GCA_003135055.1 Bryobacterales bacterium
CAAGTTCAATCCGCGGGAGAACGACAGCCTGAACAAAACCGCATGCGCGTGGGCGCGACAGAACCAGCACCGCTTTCCTGTTGACCGTCGCCCGTTGAAACGGAGATCGCTCAACCTGGAGATGAAGCCGCTATGACTTTTGCCAGCGAAACTGCCGCCGCGACATTACGCGTTCTCGACCGATGCTTTGAGCAGGTGAAGCAGGACGGGCCGTGGCGCTGGCACTGCGTGGCGCAGAACGGCGCGCGGCTTCCGATGGAAGCATCGCTGGGGGAAGGCTTCCTTCACCTCGCATGCTCCGCCGGGGCGACTCAGGCGTGCACGAGTTCTCTGGAGCGGGCTCTGTTCGGCAATGACTCGCTGGCCGGCGGCGTCAAGTTCGCGCTTGACGCGAAGAGCCACGGTCTCGATATGCGAGCCGATATTGCGGTTGTGGATGAGGCGCAGCTCTACCGCAGAATTCGGAGTGCGCTGGACGGATTCCACCACAGTGTTCGGATTCTGAAGCCGGTGGAGTCGGATGGGGTTCCGGTTGCGGAGCGCGGCGGGGAGGCCTCGGTTGCGGGAGTGGCTGAATTACTGCGGGAGAGCGCGTGGACCCGCACGGAGCGCGGGCCGGGCGATCTTTCCGTGGAGCTCGATGCGGAGTCTTTGCCTCCCGCACGGATCCACGCGGCGGGAGCCGGTCTTGCTGTGAATGTGGAGCTGGCTCGGCTAAATGCAACGACGGGGGCTGCTCGTCAGTCACTCGCTGTCTTCCTGCTAACGGCCACCGGCGCGCTGCGTCTGGTTCGCGCCTATGGCGTGCAACGGGGAGAGCAGGAAATCTTCGGGCTCCAGGTCGGCGTTCCATCCGCGCCGGTGATGGAGGAGATTGATCACAGCCTGGCGGCACTTTCTTTGGCATACCGCGTGTGCGCGCGGGAAGCCAACCTATTGCTGAACGAAGCGGCGGCTCGTTGTTACCTGGCGGCCAGAGAATTCTCAAACAACTACCAAACAATCGACGAAAAGGAGAACTAACTCTATGGGTAAAGCCGAACTTACTGAAGAAATCGAGCTGGAGATCAGCGACGTATCGGGACAGAAAGTTTTTTCTGTTGCGAACGCGCCCGCCGCTAACACCGTGGGTGAGTTGATCAACGAGGTGCTTCCACGCATGAATCTCCCCCGCCAGAACACCAGCGGGGCTCCACTGACTTATCACGCACGGCTGGAGCGCGAGGGGAGGCATTTGCATGCTTCCGAACGCATCGGGGATGCACTGGAGCGGCGGGACAAGTTGACTTTGCAGCCAAACATCGACGCTGGGCTGTGCTAACCGCGGGAATGCCGACAAGGACACCGAAACAATGTTGACCTTTCCCTATCGCTTTGCGCTGACCCTCTTCGCAGAGGACGGGACCAATGCTGGAACCGCATTGGCCCAGTGCGATTGGGAGCCGGTGCACGAATGGACGCGCCTAAATTTCCAGCGAACGGGAGAACTGGCCCCCGAACTGGAAGATGAGAGCGCGTCCATACTTCCTATCTGGGAAACGAAGTATGGGGAGCCGTATTGCCGCGGATTTCGCGTGGAGATTGCACGGCCGGGGCGCGAGCCGGTCGGGTGGGATTTCCCGAATACCTATTTCAAAGAGTTTGCGGGAACCGTCGCATCCGTTTTTGTCGAACAGAAGAAGCTCCGCGAGGGCGAGGTATTTACGTACATCGTGGTTGCACATCCTGGCGCGACGGAACCGCCGGCCGCCGCCGGACTGCGAGTGACCAATGCATCGCCGGGATTGCCGATGCAGGAGGGCTCGATCGAGACTTTTCTGGCGCGGGCCAGGCCGGAGGGGGTGATCGATGCCGACGATCTGCCGGTATTTGTCTCCGCGCAGGTGCTGGAACAGGCGGCAGCGCAGACGCGCGCGCATAAGGGGACAGAAACGGGCAGCATTCTGATCGGCAAGCTGTGGCGGGATTTGAGTGCGGCGGAGATTTTCATCGAAGTGACGGCGCAGATTCCGGCCGAACACACCAGCGGCAGCAACGTGAAGCTGACATTCACACCGGAGACATGGACGGCGGTGGACGCAGCGCTGCGGCTGCGCCGGCGCGGCGAGGTCTACCTGGGATATTTCCACAGTCATCCGGTTTTCGAATGGTGCCGCAGCAAAGCCTGCACGCCGGAGGCGCAAAGGAAGTGCAGTCTTGCCAGAGATTTCTTTTCCGCCGATGACAAGGCGGTGATGCGGGCGGCATTTCCGCGGGCCTACAGCATCGCGATGGTGGCGAACGATACGGCCTTCGACCTGAGTTTCAGTATGTTCGGCAACCGAAGGGGTATTACACAGCCGAGGGGATTCTACATTTTGGAGGACAGCTCGCATGGCGCGTAAGACGGAAGAAGAAGCCACGAACGGCAGCATGGATATGCTGCAGGAGTTCATCGAGCGCGGCGAGAGCACGATGTCTCTCGACGAGCGTCTGGCGGTGCTCGCCCACCTGCGCAAACACGGAACAGACAATGCCGCAGAGATCGATCGCATTCTGCTTGGCCGGATCGAGGGGCTGCATCGGACGATCTCTTCGGTTCAGGAAGAACACGGTGAGCTGCGGCAACTGATCGAGAACCTGACCGAGCCGCCGTATTTCCCGGCGGTGTTCGTGGGTCATGCCAGCACGCCCGAGGTGGAGGGGGCGATCGTGCAAACGGGCAGCGATCACCGCGTGGTTCGAGTCGGAGAGGGCGTTCCAGCGGAGCAACTGAGGCCGGGGGACGAGGTGTTCCTGAGTCACGAGCGCAACTGCCTGGTTTCGAGATCGAATACTCCTGTCTTCCTTACCGGGGAAGTGGCGACTTACAGCCGCAGTCTCGCGGATGGCC
>PLDF01000281.1 GCA_003135055.1 Bryobacterales bacterium
GTCGCTCGATGTCCAAGTCAGCCCGGGTACCGGCAGCCCGGCCGAACTTAACTCCTGGATGGTATGCGTGTCCCCCACCACCATGTTAAGCATAGCTGGCGAGACGGTGTTGCCGCCAGACGTCGGCACGGTGAAGCTAAACGAGTTGCTCCATGCGCCGTTCTGCTGAATCCGCGCAATTCCGGTTAGCGCACTGAAGGCGACCGTAGCGACCACCTGTTTGTCGGTCCAAGTGATAACCTGGCCGGCGACGCTACCCAGCCAAACGCTGCCTTGCGAGGCTCCGAAGCCTGTGCCGATAAACGTGACGGAAGTCCGGACGCCCCTGAGGTTGGGTATATGCTCGTAAGATTGAGCGCGTCGATGCTAAGCGGCTTCGCATTGCTCCACACGCCGTTCTGCAGCACCTGAACGTTGCCCGACATAGACCCCGCGGCGACCGTGGCGACCACCTGCGTATCGCTCCAGGTTTGGACCACACCGTAGGCGGTGCCGAGCCACACTTGCCCGCTGCCCTGCGGGGCGCCGAAGCCGGAGCCCGTGATCGTCACCTGGGCTCCAGGCAGGACGCTGGGCGGCGTAACGTTAGTAATCGTTGCCGTGCTTATGGTGAAGACCACGGAGTTGGAAAGGGCTCCGCCCTGCTGCACTTGAGCGCTTCCGGACGTGGAATTGGAAGCGACCGTGGCAACAATCTGCGTGTTGCCCCAGATCACTACCGCGCCAGGGGTGCTGCCCAGCCATACGGCGCCTGTCCCCTGCACAGCTCCGAAGCTGCTTCCGGTGATTATCACCGTAGTTCCTGCCGCCGCCGAGGCCGGCGCTACGTTGGTGATTGCCGGCGCCAACGTGAAGGACCCAGTGTTGCTGGCCACGCCATTCACCGTCACCACCACGTTGCCACTCAGCGCTCCCGCCGGTACCGGCGCGCTGATGCTGGTGGCGCTCCAACCCCCAGACGGGGGCGTGGCGAGCGTTCCGCCGATGGTCACCGTGCTGCTCCCCTGGGTCGAGCCGAAGTTCGTGCCCGCGTGGTTGCGTGCTTTTGTGGAAAATCACTCCCTTAAGGTCGTGGCTCTGATCGGAGCCCCCGCGCTGCCGCCCGGCTAGTGTGTGCAGGCTCCTTCACAATAGTGAATCACCATCCGACAGAAGTGAGTGCCGTCGGGATCTAGCGGCGGTTTGTCGGGGCAGTGATATTGGACGGCGGCGCCTCCGTTGATTGAAAGTTTCGCGCTATTGAGGTGGACGGAATCTTCGAACACACCCACGCCATCACTCTTCGGATCTTCATCTTTAGATGTCACGCTTTTGGGAAACTGGATGTCGATCCTGGTCGGCTGTGCGCTTGTGCTTGTCTGGTCCATTGTTAAGGTGGTCCCGGGTGTTGAGCCGACCGCGTCGTCGTCGACAATCAGCGTCCATTGGCTGCCTTTGAGGCTTACGGGGGAGGGGGCGCTGGTGCAGCCTGGCAGAGCAGACCCAGTAGCGCAGCCGGCCACCTCAAACGAGACGGCAACATACCCCCAGTCGACTGACGCGTGGGAGGCTGAGTGGATGCGGATATAGTCTCCGTTGTTGCGCACGTGGAGCGACGACCCATCCGCAACAACGACCGGGGAATCACCGTTCGGGACTGCGGGACGTCTAATAGGCTTGGGGGTGGACTGACAACCGGCGAGAAGCAGCAGGCTTGTGAGCAGGAACGTGAGTTTCATGAGTATTGTCTCCTTGTCATTGTTTTGCGGAAAGCGACTGCAAAAGGGGCCGTGAAAGTTCTTGAACGTCGGGACGGGCGCAGTAGGTGTGAAACGCCTCGCTGCCCCACAGAACCGCCAGCCGATCGAGCGCCGAGCGTGCATCGTTGGCGTACCGGCGGTCGACGCGGGACATCAGCGCGAGTGCCAGCCAGTTCGATTCCGGGTGCTTTGCCAGGGCTGGCTCCGCATCGTGGAAGACGCCGAGGGCGCCAGTTCGATCGCCAGTCTCAAGCCGCGCTCGCATCACCGCCAATTGTGCGCCGAGCAAGTCTTCCACATCTTGTATGCCCGCGGACGCGGCTAGCGCCTCTTCGCAGTTTTGGAGTCCCAGGCTCTTGTTTCCGGTAGCGATCTGAATCAGACCGGTGAGGCGCTTCAGCTCCGCGACCATCGCGGGCCTGGACTCGGTGGCCAGCGCGCGGGCCGCAAGCTTGGCAGCCTCGGGGTAGCGATTCCGGGTGAACGCCATCTCAGCCCTGTCGATGGTGAGGTTGAGCGCCATGGCCTGGAATTTCGCGGCGCTGGCTTCTGCCTTGGCGAACACGGCTTCCGCTTCGGGATAACGCCCGAGCATCCAGAGAGCATTGGCATATTGCAGGGCGGCGTAACCGCTCTTTTCCTGATTCGTGTTCCAATCAAGATCCTCTTTGTATTGCTCCAGCGCTTTGGGGTATTCCTCCAGGGCGAAAAAAACGCTCCCTTGCGATTCGTGAGCGAAGGCCATTTGCGCGCGGTCCGCAGCCTTATCCGCCATTTCGAGGAGCCGTTGAAACGAACCGAGGGCTCCCGCGTAGTCGCCGCGGTTACGCTGGCAGCGCCCCAGAATGGTGAGGCAGTTAAAGGATTCCTGGATGAAACGATTTGGCTGATAGAACACGAGCGCTTCCTGGGCTTCGCGAGCGGCATCGTCGGAGCGATTGAGCTGGTCGTGGATCGATGCCAGCAAAAGCAGACTGCGGGCGGCCAAATTGGACGAATTATTGCTGCGCGCCAGCGCAAGAGCGTCCAGGTAATACTTTTCGGCGCCGGCATAATCGCGCTTTCGCGAGTACGCGCTTCCCACCGTAATCAGACCGCGAATCGCCAAGCTCTCCATTTCGTTGGCGCGCGCGGTTTCCAACGCCTCATGCGCATAGCGCTCCGCAATCGCGGAATCCCCGGCAAGATAGGCGTTGGTGCTGAGATTGAGCTTGGCGCGGATTTCCTGCTGCATATTGCCCGTGATTCGAGCCGTGTCCAGAGCGTTGTGGAGGTACGCCGCCGCCTGGTCGAGTTTCGCTCGTTCGTTCGATGCGATGCCGCGTTGTTGAGCGACCTCAATGGTACCCTCCAGATTGCTGGTCTGCTGGTACAGCTCCTCGGCCTCGCGGAATGCGGCGTCCGATCCGGCGACGTTCGACGCACGGTTGAATATCACTGCCATGCGAAGCCATGCAGCGGGATTATGCGACGGCCCTTCCGCGGCCCGCCGGTAGCTCGCGACCGCCTGGTCCGGTTTCCCGCCACCTTCGTACGCCCGTCCCAGATCGACATACAAGCCGGGGTCGGCGGCGCCTGCCAGCTTTACGATTTGCTGGTACTTCGCGATAGCAGCGGGGAATTCTCGAGTGATCATAAGATCCACCGCCTCGATTTCCAATTGGTCGACCTTAGGAAGTCCCGAGTTATCCTGCCTCCGCGCGAGCAGCATCTCATGGCTCGCCCTTTCCGGCATCTCGAGCCCAACCCAGGCTTCCGCCAAGCGCGTGTGGGCCAAACTGAACCGCGGCGCGAGCTGCACGGCCCGTCCCAAAGCTTTGGTAGCGGCGAAATACGCACCCGCATGAATGTCGTCTACCCCGGTGCGATAAATCGCCGCAGCCTCGCCCGGCGGGCGGTTCCGCTGATTCTCCCACCACCGCCATGCCACTATGGCGCCGGTCAACACTAACGCCGCTAAGCCTGCTGCTACCGCCCTCCGCCAGGTCACTACCGGCGGCCGCACATTCACCGAAACCGGCTCGCCTCGCAACGACTGCAGGAAATGAGGGGCACGCGAAAACCGGATCGCGGGGTTGGCATCCACGGCGCGCAGAATGGCCCGGTCCCATTTCGGGTCCAGGTCCGGTACGCTCGTCCTGGGCGACGGCACCGGCTGCTTCGTTCGCAGAATCGCCCCCGCCAGAGGCGTTTCTGCCGCGAACGGGCGCGCGCCGGTCACCATCTTATAGGCCACTATGCCGAGCGCGTAGACATCGGAACCGAACGAGGCGATCGAGCGGGTCAACAGCTCCGGCGCCATGTAGTCGAGCGTCCCCACCACGTTGGCGCTCATGGTAGACGTGGAGTCGGCGCCGGTGGCAGAGCGGCGCGCGAGACCGAAATCGGTCACCACGGCGCGCGTGCCTTCGGCGGCGGGGACCAGCATCACGTTCGACGGCTTGAAATCGCGGTGGATTACGCCCGCGCGGTGCGCGGCTTCCAGCGCCTCGGCCATCTGTTCGAGCAGCGGCAGCGCCTCCTCGGGAGTCATGCGGCCATCGCGCGCGAGTTTGGCGGCGAGCGTCTCGCCGGGAAGGAACGGCATGGTCAGAAAAAGGATGGGGCTCGACCCCTCGACCTCGTGCCGCGAGAGGTCGAAAGCCCCGCAAACGTTGGGATGCCGGATCTTCCGCGAAAGCGCGATCTCCTGTTTGAAGCGCGCCACCATGCTGTCGTCGGAGGCGATCGCGGGCAGCAACGTCTTGAGCGCCACGTGCTCCTTCATTTCCGGCAAATCCATGTCTTCGGCTTCGTAGACTTCGCCCATGCCGCCGCGGTTCAGATAGCGGACGATCCGGTAGCGCCGGGCCACCATCTGCCCCTCGGAAAAGACCGGGGGCGAGCCGGCGCGAACCGCTGCCACTGCCGTAGGCTGGTGGTCCAGATAACCGGTGCGCCGATGCGCCTCGATCATGCGGCGGACCTCCGTATACAACTCGACGTCGCCGCCGCATTCCGCGCGCGCGAACTCGTCGGCGCCCGCGGAGCGCTCCACGGCGGCATCGAAGATCCGGCAAACCCGCTGATAGCGCTCCGGGGTCATGGATGCGGCCTTTTGAATTCAGCCTGCAGCTTAGGCTGCAGCTTAGCCTGCAGCCATGCGCGGGCGTCGCTCCAATCGCGCTTGACGGTGCGCACGGAGATGCCGAGCACCTCGGCCGCTTCCTCTTCCGTGAGGCCGCCGAAGCAGATCAATTCCACCACGCGGGCCTGCCGGGCGTCCATCCGAGAGAGGTGGGTGAGGGCTTCATCCGGAATCGGCAATTGTTCGATGCGCGGATTCTGCGCAGCCATAAAACTGTCTAACTGAACCCTTTGTCCGGCGCCCGGACGCTTGGCGGCGGCGGCGCGCGCGCGGGCGTGATCCACCAGGATGCGGCGCATCACGATGGACGCGGTTGCGAAGAAGTGCGCGCGGTTTTGCCATTCGGCGGCGTTGTCCCGCACGAGACGCAGATAGGTTTCATGCACCAGGGAGGTCGGCTGGAGAGTATGGCCGGGGCGCTCCCGCCGCATGTATTGCTGCGCGCGGGCGTGGAATTCGTCATAGACCAGTTCCACCGGATTCGACTCCGCTTGGGAGTCGCCACGTCTTACCGCGGCGAGCAGACTCGTGATTTGGCCGGCCGTAGCCAACTGTGACTCCTCGGTGGTAACTAGGATGGATTGAGGAATTGTACCTCAACCTGGAGTTAGTTGCGTTAGCGGGCGCGACAGGGGTGCTACTAGGCGCATAGACGCTTTTGGGATTATCTCGCTCGGGCGCGAAACCCGCTCCCTCACGGTCGAGGCTCTGTCTCGACTGCGGGTGCTTGCGGATGGTTACCGGGTGGCGGGGGGGGCGGGACTGGCGGGAACTGATGGGAGCCATGGGTTTATAGCGTGGCGGCTTCCAGAGTACTATGGGGCATGCACCAAGCTTGCACAAGTGCAACAATTGACTGCGGGAGAGAAATTCTCTGCAATAGCGAATAAAAGGCGAAAACAAAAACGCTGAATTATGTACGTCAATACGGGACCACAAGACGCGCGCGCTGTTGCCAATTACTTTCTCGACCTTGCGAAGAATGAAGGCCGTGCCATCGATCCGATGGGCATCCAGAAGCTCGTTTACTTCGCCCATGGCTGGAATTTAGCTATGTACGGTAGGCCTTTGATCAGCCAGGACGTCGAAGCGTGGGATTACGGCCCCGTGATCCGCGACCTCTACCAAGACTTCAAGAGGTTTGGCAAATGGCCCTATCATGAATCCTGCTATGGAACTCAGTGTCGAGCCAAGCACGATGGATTTGCGATTTACAAAACCGCAGCTAGCCGGAAATGTGCCCCCGGAAACATTGTCGCTATTGAATCGAGTTTGGGAAGTGTATAAGCCTTTCACGAGCATCCAGCTATCGAATATGACTCACGCGCCTGGCTCGCCATGGAGGATCGCCAGAGATCGTGGCATGAAAGTGATTCCCGATGACATCGTCAAGCAGTGGTTTATTAGCCAAATGAATGCCGCCCGCTGAATCCAGCCCTTCAGAACAGCCGGACCTTTCGCGAATCTCATCGCCTGCCGATGTGAATCCGGAGGCTGAACCGGAAACGGCACTCGAAAGGGCAAGACTTGAAAACGAACGCCTTGCCCAAGAACTGGCCGGGCTAAGGCAGGACACAGCCGAACGCAAGAAATACGCCGGCCGTTTCTTTCTACTTTCCTGTGCCTGGATTTCAATAATCACTGCAATCCTCTTGCTGGAGGGATTCGGATCACCTTGGAAGTATCCATTCAAGCTCTAAGAGCCCGTCGTCCTCGCAACTATCGGGTCAACCACGGTCAACATTTTGGGCATTCTGTACATCGTGGCGAACTATCTGTTTCCGAGGAAAGGGCCTACCGATAAACCTTGACGCCTAACCCAGTCAACCTGCACCAGATTCGATTCCCTCGGGGGCGCCGAGTCTGATCGCGGAGCGCAGACTCGTGATTTCGCCTTCCGTATCCCAACTGCGACGTATTTTTCTGGAAACTCAACGCAACTCGTTGATCCTGCCCGGTGGCTTTCGGGCGTCAATCTCGCGCGAAGACCGAAGCGCGTTCACGCGATTGTGAACGCGGCTCGTCCGCGAGCGAAGAGCGCCGGCTGAAAGCCGGCGGCAGCCAGGATTGGCTGCCCCACATAGCTACTTGGTACGCTGGTGGAAGAGACTCGTCCAGCACCATGCTCGAAAGGCTGCTCACCGAACAACCTAACCCGGCATCGGCCCATATCGACGCGCTCTCTACCGTGGAGATGCTGCGCGTTATCAATGCCGAGGACCGCAAAGTGGCGGAAGCGGTAGAGCGCGAGATTGCAGCTATCGCGCGCGCCGTCGATGCCATTACGGAGGCTTTCGGACATGGCGGGCGCCTGTTCTATATCGGCGCCGGAACCAGCGGGCGGTTGGGCGTGCTGGACGCTTCCGAATGTCCGCCCACTTTTGGCGTGGCGCCGGAAATGGTGCAGGGCATTATCGCCGGCGGAGAAGCCGCGCTGAGCCGGGCTACGGAAACCACGGAAGACGATCCGGCCATGGGCGCGCGCGATCTGACTGCCCGCGGCTTTACCGCGAACGACATATTGGCCGGCATCGCCGCCAGCGGGCGCACGCCCTACGTTCTCGGCGCCATGGCGGAGGCGAAGCGGCTCGGCGCCGCCACCATCGGCATCAGTTGCACGCCCGATTCGGAACTGGCGCGCGCCGCCGATATCGCCATCACGCCGCTGGTCGGCCCCGAGGCGATCGCCGGGTCCACGCGCATGAAGGCCGGCACGGCGCAGAAACTGGTCCTGAACATGCTTACTACAGGGGCGTTCATCCGTATGGGTTACGTCTACGGAAACCTGATGGTGAATGTGCAGCCCAAGAATTCGAAACTGCTGGACCGCGCGCGGCGAATCATCGCGCAGGCCGCCGGCGTTTCCTACGAGCGCGCGGGGGAATTGCTCGCCGAAGCCGGCAACAACGTGGCCGCGGCGATCCGGAAAGGCATCCATGGATAAGTTCGTAATCACCGGCGGAACGGATCTCAACGGCGAAATCGCGATCAGCGGTTCCAAGAATTCGGCGCTGCCGGCGCTGGCCGCGGCGCTGCTCACCGACGAGCCGGTGACGCTGCGGCGCATCCCTCGCGTGCGCGACATCCGCACCATGGAACGGCTGCTGGTGGATATCGGCTCGCAGCTCGACGAGGATGACGAGGCTGTCCGGCTGCATACTCCGAACATTGTCAGTCCCGAAGCGCCTTATGAGCTGGTGAAGACGATGCGCGCTTCGAGCCTGGTGCTGGGCCCGCTGGTGGCGCGTTGCGGCCGCGCCCGCGTCTCGGCGCCGGGCGGCTGCGCCATCGGCTCGCGGCCCATCAACCTGCATATTTTCGGACTGGAACGCCTGGGCGCGAAGATCAACCAGACGCACGGCTACATTGAAGCCGAGGCGCCAGACGGCCTGCGCGGCGCCGTGGTCCACTTCGATCGCATCACGGTTACGGGCACGGAGGATTTGATGATGGCGGCCGTGCTCGCCCAGGGTGAGACCGTGCTGCGCAACGCGGCGCGCGAGCCGGAGGTGGTGGATCTGGCGGCGCTGCTCACCAAGATGGGCGCGAAGATCGAAGGCGCGGGCACTTCCGATATCCGCATCGAAGGCGTGGAGCGGCTCGGCGGCGCCGACCACACGATTATTCCCGACCGCATCGAAGCCGGCACGTACCTGGTGGCCGGCGCCATCACCGGCGGCGATGTCACTGTGACGGGTTGCGTGCCGGAACACGTGGGCGCGCTTGTGTCGCAGTTGCAACAGGCTGGAGTGGATGTGACACAGCCCGGCGGCGAATCGCTGCGCGTTCGCGGCGGCGGCAAGATTCGCTCGGTCGACATGACCACCGAAGAGTACCCAGGCTTCGCCACCGATTTGCAGGCGCAATATATGGCGCTGATGACGCAAGGCGATGGTATCGCGGTGATTGTGGAGAACATTTTCGAGAACCGTTTCATGCACGCGCAGGAGCTGGGGCGCATGGGCGCGAATATCCGCATCAATGGCAGACAGGCTATGGTGGCGGGCCCCCGGCAACTGACCGGAGCGGGCGTGATTGCGTCCGATCTGCGCGCCAGCGCGTCACTGGTGCTGGCGGCGCTGGTGGCGCGCGGCGAAACCGTGATCGACCGCGTCTATCATATAGACCGCGGCTATGAGAAAATCGAGACGAAGCTGGCCCAGGTGGGCGCCAATATCCGCCGTGTCGAGTAGTAGGCCGGAAGTGGAGCAGACCGGAAGATGAAACACAGTCCCGAATTCCTCAAGCTGGTGAACGAAGCGAAGTCGCGCGTGCGGCAGATCGATATCGAAGGCTATAAGAAAATGGCGGCGGCGGGAGAGCCGCACACGCTTGTCGATACGCGCGAAGAGAGCGAGTGGGCCGCGGGCCACGTGAAGGGCGCGGCGCATATGAGCAAAGGCGTCATCGAGCGCGATATCGAAGAGAAGGTTCCCGATAAGAGCGCCACGATAGTGCTCTATTGCGGCGGTGGTTTCCGCTCTGCGCTGGCCGCGGACAATCTGCAAAAGATGGGGTACCAGAACGCCATTTCGCTCGACGGCGGGTGGCGGGCGCTGAAGGAGTCGGGCCTCGAACTGACGGAACCGTAGCCGGTTTCTCTTTCAACGCGGAGGCACGGAGAGGCGGAGTTCGGGCGCGGAGTACGGAAACTTACAGCGTCCGAAAACTCCGCGCTGCCTCTGCATCTCGGAGCATCTTCGGCGCCTCTTTGGAAAGTCACGGCAACTTATTGATTCTGTGGAGCGATTTTTCGAGTGTAGCGGCCTCGCGCGAGAAACCAGGAGCGCGTTCACACGATTGTGAACGCCGCACGCATGCGCCCAGTGCGCCACGAGCACGGACTGCCTTAGTCCGCCCTCATGCTACACTGCCATAAGTAATGCTTTCCGACCTGAAGCTGGTCATCCGCCTGCAAGATATCGATAATCGTCTTGCGGATCTGGCGCGTGAAATCGCGACTCTCCCAAAGCACATCGCCGTAATCGAAAAGAAGCTGACGTCGCACGAGCGCAAGCTTGAGGCCGACCGCGCCGCGCTCTCCGCCAATCAGAAAGAGCGCAAGAAGTGCGAAGGCGATATCCAGATTCAGGAACAGAAGATATCGAAATTGAAAGACCAGATGCTGCTGGCGAAGACCAACGAGCAATACCGCGCCTTCCAAAGCGAGATCGATTTCTGCCAGGGCGAAATCCGTAAGGCCGAAGACCGCATTCTGGAGTTGATGGGCGAATCCGAGCCGCTGGATAAGAACGTGAAGGCGGCCGAGACCGGGCTTAAGGCGGAAAAGATCGAGGTGGAAGCCGAGAAGCAGACAGCGCGCGAACGTACCGCGGTGGATGAGCGGGCGTCGCAGGAACTGCAAACCGAGCGCGCCGCCATCGTTGCGCAGACCGGCCGGGCCGCCATTGACCGCTACGAGCGCGTCCGCAAAGCGAGAAAAGGGATTGGCGTCGCAGAAGTGGTTGAGGGGCGCTGCAGCGCGTGCAACCTGGCGCTGCGTCTCCAGCTATTTCAGGAATTGAAGCGCGGCGACGAGATCATGGCCTGCGAGAGCTGCCTGCGCATTCTTTACTACAACCCTCCGGTGAAGGTGGAAGACCTCACCGGAGCCGCGCAGGCCGTTCGATAGTGGTAGGGCAGCGAATCCTGGCTGCCGTCGGTGCGAAGACCCCCGCCCGCTCCGAAAAGCCGCCTGAAAGGCGGCTGCAGGCAAGATTGCCTGCCCCACTTTGCATTCTACTGGCCGCCGAACGAGTATCCCACCCAAACCATTTCCTCGGTGACAAGCTTGCTGCCGAACTGGTTCATGTTGGTGACGTAATGGATATCGAACTCCGGCCGGAGGAAGATTTTGTCGGTGAGATAGAATTGGACGCCGGCGCCTCCGCGGATCTGGAAGTGATTGCCGCTCCCGTAATACTGACTGACGTTCTGGGCGCCTGCCAAAGCGTCGGTGCTTTGCTCCGCCTCATAGAACTTAATATTCGCTCCCCCGACTCCACCTATGAGCTGGATCTCGGCTTTTTTCGTTCTGTACGGCAACACAATTCCATCGAAATCGTAGAACGTCGTCCGCGACTGCACTGAAAAGCCCGGCGTCTGGGTGGCCACGTTCTGCGTCGCAAAGGTGGCATAGTTCTGCTTACCCGGCTGAATGCTGACATTGGCGCCCACGCCAAAATGCTTCCACAAAATGAGATTGCCGCCGAACCCCAGCATGAAACCGCTCAGAGATTGCGTGTTCACGCAGGTCGGATCCGTTGAGGCTTGGCAGGAGAAGAAAACACCGGTTGTCGGGTTCGAGTCAAGGCCCGAAGTCGAAGCCTTATCCTGGACCGCGCCAAAGCCCAGGTTGATATCGAAGGTGCTTTGTGCTGCGGCGAAGGGAATACAAGAAGCGCTTGCAAGAAGCAGCGGAAGGTAGCGGAAGATGCGTTTCACGTCAGAAGTCTCCTAATTGTGCTGGAATGCAGCACTCAAATTAATTATCGCTGAAGATGCCTGTTTCAGTGTTGCAAAATTTGGAGCTACACGGCAAAAGGCGCCGTTACAAAAAGTGACGCAGACACTCTGAGACAGGTTTCAATTGTGATTACTCTAACGTTTCTGGCACTTCGGACAGAAATGCGACGACCGTTGCGCCACCAGCACCCGCCGCACCTTCGAGCCGCAAGCGACACATGGCTCGCCGGTGCGCTGGTAGACGCGGTGACTGAACTGGAAAAAGCCCTTGCGGCCCTGCGCATCCACATAGTCGGAAATGGAAGATCCGCCGGCCTCGATGGCTTCGGTGAGCACCTCCACAATTGCGCCGTGCAGCCGGTGCGCGCGCTCGCCGCGAATCTTCGATGCCGATGCCTCGGGGTGAATTCCGGCGCGGAACAGCGCCTCGTCGGCATATATATTACCGATGCCGCGCAGGAACATCTGGTTCAGCAATAGCGCCTTGATGCGCGTTTTGCGGCCCCGCAGCCCGGCGGCGAAATCCTCGAAGGCGATCCGGAGCGGCTCCGGTCCCAGACGCGCCACGCGCGCGGGAAACCGCTCGTGGTACTCGATGCAGCCGAACTGCCGGCTATCGTCGTAGAGCAGCACGCCGCGATCGAGCGTCAGGACGGCATGGGTGTGCTTGCCCGCGGGGCCGCCCAGCAGCAGTTTGCCCGTCATGCCGAGATGGATCATCAGGTAGGCGCCGCTATCGAGCGACGCCAGGATGAATTTGCCGTAGCGCTCGATGCCGGTAATCTTGCGTCCGGCAAGGCTTGCGGCCATGTGGTCCGGGTCGCCGCCGCGCAGCACGCGCAGGCAGGTGAATTCGGCCGAGACGATGCGGCGGCCCTTCAGGCGCGCGAGGGAGCGCACCACGGTTTCGACTTCGGGAAGCTCGGGCATCAGGGAAGATCGGCGAGAATGTCTTCGCCTTCCACCTTTACTTCAAAAGCGGGGACGCGCGTGGCGGGGTCGAAATCGTTCTCGCCCGTGCGGCAGTCGAACTCCCAAGCGTGATACGGACACACCAGGCGGCCGCCGCTGATCTGGCCCTGCCCCAGGGGACCGCCGGCATGCGGGCAGACGCCCCACAACGCGGAAATGCTTCCGCCGGCATTGCAGATGGCGTACTGCTCGCCGCGCACGGTAACTTCGAGGACGGAATCCGCCGGCAATTCCGGCAGGGTGGCGACTTTCTCGAAAGGCATGCTTATGGTTAGCTTAGCGCTAGCGGCTTTTCAAAGGGGTGGGGCGGCCCCGCGAGACAGACGATCGTTTTTTCGTCGGTCAAGTCCGGCGAAGCACGACTGGCGAGCGCGACAGACCACTAAAGGCGATGGTCTGTCCCACCCCGGAAGCTCTGCCCCACGGGCGCACCGCTATGTGGCCAGGCTATTGGTGCAGCGCGCCTACTTCGTGCTTGACCTTTGGGCCGCGCGGGCGCCGGCCGATGCCGGCGTAATCGAAACCCGCGGCCGTGGCTGCGTCGGGGCTGAAGATGTTGCGGCCGTCCACCAGAATCGCCGTGGTCATGGCCGCCGCGAGCGCGGGCAGATCGAGCCGCCGGAATTCTTCCCATTCCGTGACCACCACCAGCGCGTCCGCCTCGCGCACGCACTCGAGCGCCGATTGGCAGTACTTGATCTTCAACTCCGGGCGCTGCGTGCGGCAGGCGTCCATGGCGATGGGGTCGTACGCCTTCACGCGAGCGCCCAATTGCAAAAGCCGCTCGATGATGTACAGGCTGGGGGCGTCGCGCAAATCGTCCGTATCCGGCTTGAACGCCAAGCCCAGCACCGCGATGGTGCGGCCCTTGAGGATGTAGAGCTTTTCCTGCAGCTTCTGAATCGCCAGCAACCGTTGCGCGGCATTCACCTCGAGCGTTGCCGCCAGCAACCGGCTCTGGTAGCCGTACTCGCGCGCGGTATGGATGAGCGCGCTGACATCTTTGCCAAAACAGCTTCCGCCCCAGCCGACTCCCGGGTTGAGAAACTTCGCGCCGATGCGCGAATCGAGGCCGATGCCCGTCATCACTTCGGGAGCTTCGGCGCCCACGCGCTCGCAGACATTGGCAATCTCGTTGGCGAAGCCGATTTTCATCGCCAGGAACGCGTTGGCGGCATACTTGATCATTTCCGCGCTNNGGATCGAACGACTGCGTCACCAGCGGCTCGTAGAGATTGCGCATTGTGCGCAGCGTTTCCGCGTCGGACGCGCCCACAACGATGCGATCGGGGTAGAGCGAATCGGCCACCGCGCTGCCTTCGCGCAGAAACTCCGGGTTGCTGGCCACGCCAAAGCGAATCTCGCGGCTGGCGCCGTTCGACGATTCGCGGCCGATGCCTTCGCGCACCAGCGTCTCCACCAGATTGCCCGACCCCACGGGCACGGTGGATTTATTCACGACCACGCGGAAGCGCGATCCATCCATAGCCGCACCGACGCTGCGCGCGGCCGTCTCCAGATATTCCAGGTTCGGTTCACCGCTGGGCAGCGGCGGGGTTCCGACGGCGATGAAAACCACGTCGGACGCGGCCGCCGCGGGGCCCACATCCGTGCTGAACTCGATGCCGCCGCGCTGCGCCGCCAATTTGACGATTTCCATCAAGTACGGCTCGTAGATGGGCGATTCGCCCCGCTTCAGCTTTGCGATCTTCGCCGCGTCGGTATCCACGCACGTCACGTGGTGGCCGATATAGGAAAGGCATGCGCCCGTGACCGTTCCGACGTAGCCCGTTCCGATAACCGTTATCCGCATAGAGTCCTTAAAAGTATATAAGTATTGAGGCAATAAAGTATATATGCCCTAGACCTGTAGGTACTAGAGCAAATTTACAAATTTATTGATGGCGAAGGGGACCCATTGCAGATCCTATACAATCAAAGATACCGCATGCAAACAATCCTGGTGATTGACGACGACGAAAGCCTGCGCGACACCATCGGCGTGATGATTGAGCAGGAGGGCTTTCGCGCGGTCCTGGTGGGCGACGGCCGGGCGGGATTCGACAAGGCGCTCACCCTCAAACCCGACCTCGTCCTGGTGGATCTGCGCCTTCCCGGCATGAGCGGAACCGATATCTGCAAGCAGCTTCGCGCCGCCCATGTGAAGACGCCGATCATAGTATTGAGCGCCGTGGGGGATGAGCTGGACAAGGTGCTGCTGCTCGAAATCGGCGCCGACGATTACGTGGTGAAGCCGTTCGGCACGCGCGAATTGATGGCGCGCATCCGCGCGGTGCTGCGCCGTTCCTCGCCCGACGCCCGCAAGATCGCGCATTTTTCGGACACCGAAGTCGATTTCGAGCGGCGGATCGTGACGCGCAAGGGCGACGAGCTGAAGCTGACGCCGGCGGAATACAACCTGCTCTGCTACTTCGTCCAGAATGCCGACCGGGCGCTGACGCGCGACATGATTCTGAACTCGGTGTGGGGCTACGAGTTCTTTCCCAACACGCGCACGGTGGACGCGCACGTGGTCAAGCTGCGCCAGAAGCTGGAGCCGGACCCGAATACGCCCAAGCATTTCCTGACCGTGCATGGGGTGGGCTACCGGTTTGTGCCGTGAGCGGCGTTTCCCACGATGTACGAGTGGGGATGAACTGAGCGATGTTATCCTGAGCGCATGGCGCAGTCTACGATTGCAAAAGTCGACGAGTTGGAGAGGCTCTACCGGTTGCCGGACGGGGAAAAGGTCAAGGCATATTTGGGCGCTCACCCGGGCATGGTGGACCTCCTCATCGAGGCACGACCTCATATTGAATCGCAGTTTGGGAGCGATGTCGTTGTAGAGTTACGTTTTCCGCGCAGCGACGGAGGAGATTCCGACGGGGAACTGCTGGCCATGATCCAATCCGACCTCGATGCCGACCCGTCACTCGACAGATTTGACAGGCTCTGGGATCGATGGTGGGGCGATGCGACGGGCCGCCCCGAATCTTGGCCCTTGTATATTGGAGTTGAGTACGCTCGGGAGCTTGTGCAGTGACGTTTAGCTGGGAAGAGTCTCTCGTCCTGGCTAAGGAACTATCGAGAAAAGGCGGCGAAGCGGCGATGAGATCGGCCATCAGCCGCGCGTATTATGCGGCCTATCAAACTGCGAGGCGGCATAAGGGGTCCAGGAACGCTATGGCAACGCAGAGCGGCTCGCACGGGGCCGTCTGGAGGGCGCTTAAGGAAAGCGGCAACAGAGACTGGCGTAGAGCGGGAAACCAAGGCCAAGACATTCCGGATACCGGCGGCAAGCCGATTATGACGACGATGTCAGTGGCTTGACTCCCATGATGTACAGAACGTTGAGGATCGCCGAAGAAATTATGCGGCTACTCGGATCCTGATCCCCTTCCGTCGCCGAGTCCCGCGCGAGCGCGAACCGGCGCGGCGGCGCGGCGGGCAGACTCGCCGGTTATAGTCATGGCATGAAGACCGCGGTTTCCATTCCCAACGATGTGTTCCAAGGAGCGGAGCGGCTCGCCCGGCGCACGAAGAAATCGAGGAGCCAGTTGTTCAGCGATGCGGTCAAGGAATATGTGGCGCGGCACGCACCGGAAGACGTGACTGAGACCATGGATCGCGTTTGCAGCGAGTTGGGCACGCCGTCCGACAAGTTTGTTTCGTCGGCCGCCCGCCGCATTCTAGAGCGAAGCGAGTGGTAATCTCGCAAGGTGAGATTTGGTGGGCCGATTTGCCTGCTCCTACCGGATCAGGGCCGGGATCGGAAGACCAATTGCCGTGGTCCAGGGCGATGCCTTAAACCGCAGTCGAATCAATACCGTGGTCTGCGTGCCGCTGGCTAGCAACCTTCGATGGGCGCGTGCGCCGGGCAACGTCTCCCTTTCCGCCCGCGTGGCCGGGATGCCGAAAGATTCGGTTGCAAATGTCTCTCAGATGGTGACTTTGGATAAGGAACTCTTCCTTGAGCGGATAGGTAAGCTTCCGAAGGCTAAGTTGGAACTGCTGCTCGCGGGGATCGATGTTGTTCTGGGGAGATAGCTCTCAGGTTCAACATGCTGGTCGGACGGGTGACATCCGACAGGGTCGAAAAACCATCCCGAACATCCGGGAATCCCCCGAGCCTCGCGNNCGCGGGCGGAACGCCCATCCCAACAGACCGCGAAAGGCGATGGTCTGTCCCACTTTTTACACAACCGGCGCCTTTCGGCGACGCCTTCCGGCGATCGGATAGAGGACAATAGCGGGATGGTGACAGAGGGTGAACGCGACCCTGGAGACGGCGCCCGCTCGGTGCTGATTGTGGACGATTCCGAAAACGCGGCGGCCACGCTCGAAATCGCCCTGCTCGGCATTCCCGGGTTATCCGTCACGCTGGCGTCGTCGGGTCTCGAAGCCCTGCGCATTCTGGGACGGCCGGGTCACGCGGTTCGCGCGATCGTCACCGACTTGAACATGCCGCGCATGGATGGGTATGAGCTGATCCGGCGCGTGCGCGGCGACGACCGGTATGCGGCCACGCCCATCGTGGTGGTGAGCGCCGATACCGACCCCGCCACGCCGCAGCGCGTGGCCCAAATGGGCGTCCTGGCGTTTTTTCCCAAGCCGTTTTCCCCCGCGGAGGTTCGCCGCAAACTGGAGCAGATTCTCAATGGTACGACTCAATAGCCTCTTCTGCCTGGGGCTTCTGTGGCCGGCACTGCTCGGCGCCCAGCAGACGCCGGAAATCAATCGAATTCTCGATCGGCTCGACAACCTGGAACGGGAGAACCGGGCCCTCGCCGAGCAGGTGCTGCAGCTCAAGAGCGAGCTGGCCGCTTCGCGCCCCGCCGCCTCCGGAAGCGCCGCCTCCGGAAACGCCGCCTCTGGAAACGCTACAGCGGCCAACGCCACCGGGGCAAACGCCGCCTCCGGAAGCGCCACCGGGGCAAACGCCGCCTCCGCAAACGCCGCCTCCGGAAGCGCTACAGCGGCCAACGCCACCGCGGCAAACGCGGCCGCCGCGAACACCGCCGCCGGTCCCACCATAGACGAGCGCCTGGCGATTCAGGAAAGCCGCGTCGAAGAGCAGGCGCAGACCAAGGTGGAGGCGTCCGAGAAATTCCCCATCAGTCTTACCGGCATGGTGCTCTTCAACACCTATCTCAACTCGCGGCAGGGCGGCGGCAACGAATATCCCACGGCAGCGTCGCTGACGTCCAGCCCCGAAGCCGCGGGCGCCACGTTGCGGCAGACCGAAATCGGACTGGTTTACCACGGCCCGCAAACGTTCCTCGGCGGAACGGTCCACGGCTCGGTTTACATGGATTTCTTCACCGGCGGCGTCAACTTCAACTCCACCTTACGCCTGCGCACCGGCTCCATCAGCCTCGATTGGAAGACGCGCAGCGTGATGGTGGGAATCGACAAGCCCATCTTCAATCCGCGCGAGCCCGCGTCGCTGGCGCAAGTGGGGATCTCGCCGCTCACGGGCGCCGGAAACCTGTGGCTCTGGATTCCGCAGGCGCGCGTCGAGCAGGATTTCGCGTTCAACGCCTCCACCGGCGTGCGCGCGGTCACCGGCGTGGTGGAGACCCACGAAGCGTCGCCGTATAACAACCCGTCGACGCCTGTCGCCGTGACATCCGCCCGGCCGGGAATCGAAGGGCGCTATGAGTTCTATCACAAGTTCGACGACGACCGGCGCATCGAAATCGCCACCGGCTTCCACGCCAGCGAGACCCACGCGGGCGGCTTTTCCATCCCTTCCCAAGTCCTCTCATTCGATTGGCTTTTCAAACCGGACAAGCGGCTGGACCTGACGGGCGTCTTCTTCACCGGCCAGAACGTGGCCAATCTGGGAACCGGCGCCATCAACGAAGGTTACGCCGTCTATCGTTACGGCGCTCGCGCCATCGCCGGCCGCGGCGGATGGTCGCAGTTTACACTTCATACAACCCGGCGCCTGGACTTACATCTCTTCAGCGGTCTTCAGTATTATGAAAGCTCAGTCCTGGGCGGAGGCGATGCGAGCCGCAACGTGCAATACGGCGCGAATCTGTTTTATCACATTGCGCCCAATGTGATTTTCGGACCGGAGATTTCGCAATTGCGGACGCTTTACCTGGGGAACGGAATAAGGTTGACGAATCACTATGACCTGGCGCTGGGGTATCTGTTTTAGCTTGGCCGCAGCGAGTCTTGGCGCCGCCACCGTCTCCGGACAGGTGGAACTCACGAATTCCCTGGACCCCACGGTGCAAAAGCACAAGAATTATTCCGGCGTGGTGCTTTGGCTGGAACCGGTGGAGCGCGCCGCGTCCCCCGCCATCGCTCCTAAGACTGTCAAAGTCGTCCAGCAGGATAAGCACTTCCTGCCGCACGTGGTTGCCATTCCCGTAGGCGGCACGGTGGATCTTCCGAATAACGACCCGTTCTGGCACAACGCCTTTTCCAACTTCAGCGGCGAGCCCTTCGATATCGGCCTCTATGCGCCCCTCACTTCGCGCTCGCATACCTTCAGGCACGCGGGCATCGTGCGCGTATTCTGTAACATTCACTCCACCATGAGCGCCATTATCGCGGTAGTGCCTACGCCGTATTATGTGGTGACGCAGGAAGAGGGTAAGTTCGGCATTCCCGACGTGCCGCCCGGCGATTACCAGCTGCGGATTTTTTACGAACGCGCATTGCCCGCCAATCTCAAGTTTCTGGAGCGCCGCATCACCGTGCCCGAGGCCGGGCTCGCGCTGCCGCTGATCTCCATTTCCGAAACCGGCTTCGCCCCGGCGTCCCATTTGGATAAGCACGGCAAGCCATACGCTCCGGCATCGGGCCTTTACATCGGGAACGGGCAATGATCCGGCGGTTTTCCAGACTCTCGCTATTGTGGAAGATCCTGCTTTCCACGTCGGTGGCAGTCACCATTCTGTTCGCCATCACCGGCTATATTGTGCTGAGCGCGATCAATCGCACTATGTACGCCAGCCTGGAACAGGAGGTGCAGAACAGCTTCCACGCCTACACGTCATTGTGGAAATACCGTGAAGATATGCTTTCGACGACCACACTCATGCTGAGCGAATTGCCGCAGGTACGATCGGCCTTCAGCACGGGCGATAAGGCCACCATATCCGATACGGCCGGCGATTTGTGGCGCAAGATTTCCGACGCCAACGCGATCTTCCTGGTATTCAGCCCGTTCGGCCAATACGTCACCTCCTTGGACGGCGACCCAGCCCCGGCGCTCGCCCGGAACAAAGATATTTTCAAAGCCGCCTCAGCCAAATTCCCAAAACAATCCAAGGGCTTCTTCCTGCAGGATGGCGATCTGTATAACATCTCCGTAACGCCGGTGTATGTCGATTCGAGCGACGGCGGGCAGAGCCTCAACAGCGTACTGATCGCCGGCTATCGCATCGACGCGCTGGTGGCGCAGCAGCTCAAGGAGGCCACCGGCAGCGAGTTTCTGTTCCTGCGGCCGGGCGGGCCGCCGGTGGCTTCCACGCTGAATCCCCGGGCCACCAATGTGGTGGTGCGGAACCTGGGCGCCACTCAGGCATCCGAGCTGGTGAGCGACGGCCTTTCCAAATACGCCCGCTTCGAAACCCCCTTGACCGACATCGCCGGCAGGAAAGTGGGCGCGCTCTGCATTCTGCGCGGCTTCGACGGCGCGCAGCGCCAAATCGACAGCCTCTATTCGAAGATCGTCGTGCTGTGGATGCTGGCGGTGTCGGCGGGATTGGGAGTGACGTACCTTCTGGCCCGGCGGATCGTGCAGCCCGTCGAGGAGCTCGACCGCGCCGCCGCCGAAGTGGCGCGGCATAACTATGCCATCGAGGTTGAGGTGAAGAGCGAAGACGAAATGGGCCGCCTGGCGCGCACGTTCAACACCATGTGCGCATCCATTCGCCAGGCGCGCGAAGACCTCATCCGGCAGGAGCGGATTTCCACCATCGGGCGCCTTTCCGGTTCGATCGTCCACGATCTGCGCAATCCGCTGGCGGCCATCTACGGCGGCGCCGAAATGATGGTGGACGCCGATCTGCCGCCCGCCCACATGAAGCGCCTGGCAGCGAACATCTATCGCGCTTCTCGGCGCATTCAGGAGTTGTTGCAGGACCTGCTCAACGTTTCGCGCGGCAAGACCGGCGCGCCCGAGCTCTGCCGCCTGCGCGAGGTGGCATCGGCCGCGTGCGACTCGCTGGCCGGCGCCGCCGAGACTCAAGGCGTTGCGATTTCGATCGCGATTCCGCCGGAAATCGAGCTGCCTCTCGACCGCAGCCGCATGGAGCGGGCGTTTGTCAATTTGGTAGGTAACTCGCTCGAAGCCATGCCGGAGGGCGGGAAGGTACGGATTTCGGCCTCGTTCGAAAACGGCGCCGCGCTGATCCAGGTGGAAGACACGGGCCCGGGCATCGCGCCCGAAATCCGCGCCAATCTCTTCCAGCCTTTTGTCACCGCCGGCAAGCGCAACGGCCTGGGCCTGGGTCTGGCGCTGACACGCCAAACGGTGCTGGAGCATGGCGGCGATATGTGGGTGGAATCCGAACCCGGCCGCGGCGCGCGCTTCTTCCTGCGCTTGCCCGGCGCGCAGACGATCGCAATCCAGAGTGTCAATGCAGAGGCGCTAAGTCACGGCGACTGACGGATGCCGGTCACGCTTAGTGTGGGGCAGCCAATCCTGGCTACAGCCGGCTTTCAACCGGCTCTTTCGGCCCACGCGCAAGTCTTCGCACCCGGCCAGCGCAAAGAACCGTAGGACAGACCATCGCCTTC
>PLDF01000173.1 GCA_003135055.1 Bryobacterales bacterium
TTCGCTCGGCGCCACTGACAAAGGCGGCGTGGGCAAAACCACCTCAGCCTTCCTGCTGTCCACAGCGCTCGCCAAACTCTATGATGTGACGATTATCGACGCCGATCCCAATCACCCGATCAAGACTTGGGCGCTGGGCGGCAACGCGCCCGAGCGACTATCAATCGTCTCCGACGTGGATGAGGACACCATCATCGAGCGCATCGAGGATGCCGCTTCGAAAACGCCCCTCGTGGTCGTCGATCTGGAGGGCACGGCATCGAAGGCCGTCGTCTACGCGATTTCGCAGGCTGATTTTGTCGTCATTCCGACGCAAGGCTCGCAGTTGGATGCGAACGAGGCCAGCCGCGCCATCCGCGTCGTGCTGCAAAGTGAAAAGATGACCGGCAAGGCAAAACCCTATGCCGTGCTGTTGACGCGCACCAGCCCGTTGATCCGCACACGCGGGCTGGCGCACATTCAAAATGGCTTGATCGATGCCGGAATCCCGGTGCTGGAAACCGAACTCAACGAGCGCGACGCGTTTAAGGCGATTTTTTCCTTCCAGCAAACCCTCGATGGCCTGAGCGCGGCGGACGTTCCCAATCTCGACAAAGCGAAAGCAAATGTCGAGGATCTCGCGCGTGAGATCCTGGCGAAGCTGGCTGCGGAGGAGGGCGGTAGGGAAAGAGAACACGATGTGGCGGGGGCAGCATGAGCGAGCGCGTCAATCCGTTTGCGGACCTGACAACGCCGCTGCCGTCCTTCACGATAAAAACGAAAAAGGAAAAGCCCGTCGAGGAAGAGTCAATCGCCCGCATCGCCGCGGAAAACAATTTTCCAAGTCGGCAGGCCCCGAAGAATTCACGAGAGCCGAAGCGCAAGCGCAGGGTCTACACCACGGGCCGCAACCGCCAGTTCAATATCAAGGCAACCGCCGAGACCGTCGAGCGTTTCTACAAAATGGCCGATGAAAGAAAAGTACCGCTGTGTGTGTTGCTCGAAGAGGCTCTCGATGCGCTGGAGAGAGCAGGGGTGTCGCGGTAACGGTTGCGGCCGCATTGATCCCTTTACCCGAGCGTGTTCCCCCGAACAACGCTGTAGCGCGAGCGATAATCTTCCTCCACCGGCTGCAGCTTGATCTTGCCCCTTGATTGAGGGCAGTTGTCTCTGGAAAGAGCGACCGCCCGGCATCAGACACTATCAGGTGTTCTGCGCTATTCTCTATGTCTTGCCCACGGGTGTGCCAGGGCGTGATTTACCAAAGAGCTACGGCAACTGGCATAGCATCTACACACGTTTCAAGCGTGGCAGTGAACGCGGTCTTTGGTGGGCATATTCTCATAACGCTGCAGCAATGGCGAAAGATAAAACTCAATGTTGTTATTGTGGATTCCACAAACCTCACATCAGGCATTTATAGATGTCAGTGCTGGGATGTCAAACTTCGTGGTTTGAAGGCCCACATGGTAATGGCTGATCGCGTTCACAAAGAGTAGCCGGCGCGGATTATTAAGGAGCGGCGAACGGCACGAAGCCACCACTGTTGAATAGGGTGATAAGGCCAGAGTCTGGTTCTGGTGCATCGTCGAAAAAGCTCTCGATGTAGTCCTTTAGTTCTTTCACCGGTTCGGCACCCGGAAGTGCGCTGATCAGGCTCTTCAATAGGCCATTGAGGAATTTGAGGAACTTCTTGATGAAGCCATCGCTGGCGGCTTGAGCCAAGTAATGCCGCTTAAGTGCCAAACTTCGCCCGGTGAGACCTGCCCCCACCAATTTGCTCCAAGTGGGATCGGTCACATCCGTCACGTTCTGCAGAGTGCTGATAGCTTGGTGAATATTAGGACGAGTTTCGTTATCCCACGCTTCGGAAAACCGCGCGTTGTCGTCAGGCGAAAGGCGGGCGATCAGGTGGTCCAAAAGTTTTTCAGTAAACTGGAGGATACCGATAAGGGCATTCGTGTCATCTGTAAGGGGCATGACATTCCTTCCATCGCTTGCAACCGGTTCTGACGGGGCGACCTTTTCGGGTTAGCCCTGAAAGGAATATAATACCGCGCGCCGGTCCGGGGCGCGAGGGGTTTCCGCTTCCGAATCCTCGGTTGCTCAAGCCCGTTGTCGTCTCTCGCGGAGTTGCGCAAAACGACCCCATTTTGAAACTAAAGCCTGCACCGCCGGAGTACCCTGCACTCCGACAGGAATACTTTTGCCTAGTTGGTGGGCGTGTCGAGTTTGTTTCTCCCAGAACAACCTGTGGGCCTAGCCGCCTCGCATCATTTATCAGTTAAAGTCATCCCATACGAGCTCGCCGCCGGTGCTGTTCAAAGTTTGGCCTAACTTGTCGGTGGTGAAAAAGGTCCCATCTCCAAAATTGAGCGTAAGCCAGGCATCAAACTGCCATTGGTCATTACCTCCGCCCGGATTGTCTTCTGGTGTACCGCCAAGCTTGATTATCCAGTTAGGGCCGCTCGCCTGGATGCCCATTCTCCACTTGAAGTTTGTGCAATCGCTTTTCAGGACGGTTCCTTCTGATAGAGGAACATCAAACGAATGATCGCTTCCGTCGTTGTAGTGCTTAGAATCATCATCGCTGCGTTCAGCATTTCCTATATAGGCTATGGTATTTCCACCGTTATCATGCACGTCCACGTAGATACCGGTGTCGTGGTCCTTATCGTCACCGTTGGTGTGAGTTCTTAAAACCGCCGACTGCAGCCCGTTCGGTGGTACCGCAGCGGGAAAACCGAAAGCCCCGCACAGGTCGGCATGCGTCCACTGGTTATTTTGGTCGCACGTCAGTTCGTGAACATGCCCGTCACCGGTCAGATACGCCAGTTGCTTATCCGGACCCCGAACGTAGCTAGTGAGCGGACTGTTCATTTCGGTCTCGATGGGACGGTAAGGATGGGTTCCAGTGTATCATAGTCCGAACACTTGTTAAGTCGTTCCGCAAAGAACCCTTTGTTAAACACGGGAGCCCGCGCCGGTGTGCCGGCGCGAGTTGGTCGGGTTCAGTATTCGCTCGGCAGAAGGAATGTCGTAACGCTGCGGTCGGCTTCGGTGATAATCCAAAGCTTCACGCCCGTACGCGGGAGCCGATACGCGGAAAGAATGCGAAACCCTTCCTTGACGGAGAGCTAATTCTCGCGCCGGTCTACGCAGATGTCGCCCCAATCGCCGGAGAGGTGTCGGCGAAAAGCTCAAGACCGTTCGCGGCCTCGAGCGCTTCGAGTCCGCCTGGCGTCGAAACAATCTCGCCAGGTGAGAAAAAGAGGCCCGCTCATGCGCGGCTTCAGTTCGCCTCGGCGCACACCTGTAGGTATTCCTGACGGGGACAGATAACAGAGAACGTTCTCCGCCCACTCCAAGTAACGGCAGCGCGGCCGCGATGAGGCGGGCGTTGGCGGCGTTAAACGGAGGCGTCCGTATGAATTCACGTATCCACATTCGAGATTGATCTGTAGACCTTCTTCGTGGGTTTCGATAAGCCAAGGTTCCGGTGTGTGCGCTGCGTCTTTCATGATTGCCTCTTTGTAGTGTGACCCCCACGGCGGAGACGAAAAGAGGCACGGCAAGCTGCCGCAACTGGGCGCGGCTGTCATAGCTTTTTGGGGGGACCGCAAAGCGGGGAGCCAAAACAGCGTCATTGACAGCAAGCGGCGGCGGCTACAGTGCCTTCGCCCTGCCGGCTTCCGGGGTCCACGCGAAAGAGGCAAGCGTGAGCGCGTCACTCATCAAGACGCAGCCGCGCTCGGGCCAAAGGGTTTTCTCCGCATTGGCGCGGGCAAAGTCGGTTCGGCCTGCATCTCACCCGCACCTAACTCCATATCCTCGCGAGGTTCATCAACGATCTGCGCCTCGTGCTTGTCGAGATCGAGACAGGCGTTAAGCTGCGCCTGCCTCGCAAGGAGATCTTTCAGGCGGCCTTCGTGCTCAAAGGGGCGGCCCAGTTGGGCACGGTAATCGGCCAGGGCTTTCTCCTGCCGTTCGATTTCATGCTGTTCCTCCTCGGCGCGGCGGTCCAGACCGCGGAGGGTGTGCTCGATACTCGAAATCGTGCCCATCGGATTTTCGGGGTTGAGATTGGCTTTGTAAGTCTCTTTGCCCCGGATGAAAAGGTCGGGCTCGCCGTCCTTGAACTGGCTTCCGCGGCTGATGATCTCGAAGCCTCTGAAGTGAGCGCGGACCTGCGCCGTCTGGTCGTCACGCCATGACATGACCACGGCGTTGAGAGCGTTGCCGGCATTCTCGCGAGCTCCCTTGCCGGAGAATTCGCGGTTGCCGACTCTCATCGTGAAGTCTTCGTCCGCACGCGCATCGCGGGCGAGGACATCAGCGGAGACAGCAGCGTGGTATTTCCCGGCGCGCTCGATTTGCTCGGGCAGACTCTTCACCTGCCAGCGAATATTGTGTTGCTGATTGATATGGGAGGAACGAAGCTGGTCGAGCTTGCGGATTTCGGTATCGACCTTGACCTTTTCCATGACGGCGGGGTTTCCCGAGGCGATGGCCTTGATCTCGGCATAGGTGAGAGCGCCGCCTTCGAGGTCTTCCGCCTGGCGGACGGTGACGCTGCCGTTCATGACCTGATTGATGAAGCGTGCTTTCGTCTCCAACACCTGCCACATATAGGCATCGAACGATCCCTCGGTGACGTATCGGTGGATCTGGATTTCAGGATTGTCATTGCCCTGGCGCAGAATTCTGCCCTCGCGCTGCTCGATGTCACGCGGTCGCCAGGGTGCGTCGAGATGATGCAGGGCGATGAGCCGCTTCTGCACGTTCGTCCCGGCACCCATTTTCTCGGTGGAACCCAGAAGGATGCGGATGCGTCCGGCATTCACCGAGTCAAAGAGCGTCTTTTTCTGGGTGTCGGTCTCGGCGTCATGGATATAGGCGATTTCCCTGGCCGGGATGCCTCTGGCAGTCAGCTTGTCGCGGACTTCGTCATAGACGTTGAAGCGGTCGGGATTAGGCGTCGAGAGGTCGCAGAATACAAGCTGCGTCAACCGCCTGTCTTTTCCTGCCGCCCATGCATCATGAATTTTCTCGACGGCGCGGCTGACCTTGGTATCGCCGGGCTGGGCGAAGGGAACAACCAGGCGCATATCGAGCGCGGCCTTTCTGCCGTCGCCGGTGATCTTGAGCATGTTGTCTATCGAGGGATCGATCTTTGATGTGCGGAGCTTGTGTGCGCGGTTCACCAGGGTCTCGACATAAGCTTTTAGTTCCGGGGAGCCCGGAGCCGCGGTGATATGCGGCTTCCCGCCCTGGGTGGCGGGACGGGGCAGGTGCAGCATGTCGGCCGTCTGCACGTCTGCGAAAGACCGGAACATCGAAAGCAACTCCGGCAGGTTGACGAATTTCGCGAAGCGTGTGTGCATGCGGTAGCCCGAGCCGTCCGGCGCGAGTTCGAGCGCGGTGACAGGTTCGCCGAAGTTGGCGGCCCAGGCGTCGAAATGCTCGACGCCAGCCGCTTTGAGCGTCTCCGGCGCGAGATAGCGTTGCAGCGTGTACATTTCGGCCATGGTGTTCGATATCGGCGTGCCGGTGGCGAAGACGATGCCGCCATTGCGTTCCGCCAGATAGCGCGTCTTCATGTACATATCGAGGGCGCGGTTGCTCTCGGTATTCGGCAGGCCCGCGATGCGCGTCATCTTCGAGGTGAAACCGAGATTCTTATAGAGATCGGATTCATCGACGAAGATACGGTCGATACCCATTTGCTCGAAGGTGATGGCATCGTCCTTGTGTTCGCGGTCGGCGCGGTCTTTCAGCTTCGTGGTGAGCCGCTTCTTTGCCTTTTCCAGTTCCTTAACGATGCGACGGCTGTCGCCTTTCTCCGCCCTGGCCTCAACAATCGCCTCTTCGAGCTGTTCAATCTGTTTGCCGACAAATCGCCCGAAGGTCTCATCGGAGACGGGAAGCTTTTCAAACGAACTGTGCGACACAATCACGGCGTCATAGTTGCCCGTGGCGATACGCGACATGGCTCTCCGCCGATTGGCCGCGGCAAATGCCTCCTTGCCGGCAACGAAGATATGCGCATGAGGGTAAAGCGCAAGAAATGCCGCGCCCCACTGTTCTACAAGATGATTGGGCACGACCACCATCGGCTTTGCCGCAAGGCCGAGGCGTTTCATTTCCATCGCGGCGGCGGCCATCACGGCCGTCTTTCCTGCGCCGACGCAGTGCGCCAGCAGGGTGTTGTCGCTCTGAAGTGCTCGCCATACCGCATCTTTTTGGTGCTTATCGAGATCGTTCCGCCGAAGAAGCGAGCTGTCCATACCCGGAAACGTCAGGTGCGATCCGTCGTAAGTGCGCAGCCGGATGTTGTTGAACATGTCGTTATAGAGCCGGGCAAGACGTGCCGCGCGTTCCTCGTCCTGCCATATCCATTCGCCAAACCGGTCCCTGATTTTCTGCTGCGCCTCACGCGCGGCAATCGTTTCCTGCTGGTTCAGCACACGCGTGTCTTTGTCGATCTGGTCGTAAATGGTGGGCGTGCGTCCGTTGAGCGCGTCATCAATCAGGTCGGAAGCAATCGCCCGCGGTGTTCCCCAGGCCGTGGTGTTGCTGACGTTGGATTTTGCGTAACTGTCGAGGGTGAGCGCCCAGGTAGCTATAGCGCCTGAATGGCTGACGGTGATGGTGCCCTCGGATATATCGAGCAGCTCCGCGACGAATGTTTTCACGTCTCTCGTCGGAATCCAGGAGGAACCGAGGCGGGCGCTGATGTCGCCGGGCAGGAGATCGACGGGCTGAACTTCCTTCAATGCCTCGACGTTGCGGTGATAGGACGGATCGAGGGGGGCTGCGGCCTCGGCGGTTTTGAGCTTTGCGCGCACGTCGCCGCTCAAATAGCGGTCGGCGGTCTCCCATTCGCCCTCAGGGTTGCGGTAGACCAGTCCGTCAAGCTCGCGCTGCAACTGCTTGGAGCTATGACCCGTGAGCTTTTCCATGCGCGGCCAATGAATCCTTCCGACCTCGTTGAGGGAAATCGCGAGCGCCTCCGCGGCGGTCTCGACATGCTCCGCCGGCTTATGCCGCCCCAGCGTTCGCCGTTCGAAAATGGCGGTTCGCTGTGCGCGCTTCGTGTCGGCGTCATAGATTTCAAGCGACAGGAGGAGGGGCTGATCGGGGTCTGATGAAAAGGCCCGGCGATTATCGCGGGAAGAGAGGGCTCCATACCTTGCGACAAAGGAATCGTAGATGTTGTTAAGGAGTTTTCGCGCCTCGGTGATGCGTTCTTCCGGCGCATCTTCGAGCTGGGTCCTGAACACCAGCCGCACGGCGTCGCGCACGGCCATCATCCCTCTGATGCGCGCGGCGGCCGATCCCGAAATGCCGGTGGACTCAAAGCTGTTGCCGTTGCGGATGACGATAGTGCCACCCCGCTCGGCGTAAGCGCCGTCCTTGATGCCGGTGAGCGCATTGGCATCGAGCAGGGCAGGAGGCGGCCCGCGCGCTTCGTCCCTTGGGATGTAAGCGCCCTCCGGCAGAGATTCGACCGCAGTTCTGAGTAACTCCGGGGTGAGTTTGCCCTCACACGTTGGCTCCGCGCCACGGTACATGGTGCCTTCGAGTTTCATTGTCCCGAGCATCATCTCGGGGTGGCGCGCGTAATATTCGTTGACCGCAAGTGGCCCATCGGGGCTGTTCATCGTTTCAAGCCCGCGCCAGGAATGGCCCGTGGGCTCCGCTCCGGGCGCACGCTTGCGAAGGAACAGAATATCGGTGGTGACTTCCGTGCCCGCATTGCCCTTAAACGCGGTGTTCGGCAGCCGTATCGCGCCGAGCAGTTCGGCATGTTCGGCCAGATGCCGGCGGATGGTGTCGTTTTCCTTGTCCATGGTGTAGCGGCTCGTAATGAGCGCCATCACGCCGCCAGGCCGCACTTTCTCCAGCGACTTGGCGAAGAAGTAATCGTGAATCGCGCCCGTCAGTTGGCGCTTCATCGTGGGGTCATGGACGGCGTAATCTCCGAACGGCACGTTGCCGACGACCGCGTCGAAGTAATTATCCGGGAGCGGCGTTTCCTCAAACCCTCTGGCGAATATCGTGGAATCGGGATAGAGCTTTTTTGCGATGCGTGCCGTGATGGAATCCAGTTCCACGCCCGTCCGGTGACCGCCCTGCATGAATTCCGGCATGAGGCCAAAGAAATGCCCCACGCCCATGGCCGGTTCCAGTATCTGCGCACCCATACCGAGGCCCATGCGATGAAGCCCGTTCCAGATGGCCTCGATCACCTGGGGAGACGTGTAGTGCGCGTTCGGTGTCGAGGCGCGCGCCGATTCAAACTCCGGCCCGGTAAGCACTTCCTTGACCGCTGCAGCGGTGCTTCGCCACTCACCTGGTGGAGTGTTTCCGAATACATTAGGCATGGCACCCCAGCCCACGTAACGCGCGAGCAGTGCCTTTTCATCGTCGGCGGCCTCGCGGTCTTCCGCCTCAAGAGCCTTCAGGAGGCGGATGGCGGCGATGTTGTCACGGGCCTTCTCCTGGAGGCTGCCCTGTCCGATCCGGTGCGCGGCGGTTATGCGGAAATCGCGGGAGGGTTTTGTCTCCGGCTCGATGTCGAAGATCTTTCCGATGGAAGGATCTCGTCTAACGCCAGCTCCAATGCCTGGTGATATTTCATTTTGCGCACCGATATCAGGTTGCACCGGAGGGGCGTGGACCGCTCTGCTGTCTCCGCCAGTGTTTGCGGGAGCCGGTCTTGCTGCTGGAGTTCTGACAGCATCTTCGAGCGGTAGCGGTTCCCATGCGCCAAAATCAAGCTGCTGAGGCGGTCGCGGTCTGGCGCGAGATAGCCCCGACGTACGGACCGGAGCATTCGTAGCCGGCGCGGGCGTTTCCAGAGGCGCTTCGGAAAACAGATCGAGCTGATTGGTGAAGTCCGGAGTGACCCTCTTTGTAATCCACCTGTTAGCAGTTCGGAACGGAAGGGACATCATGTCACTCGTCTTGGTCGCGTGTGAATTTAAATAACTCCGTCACGTTTTCAAGTGAGTCGGCATAGCGTTGCGAATCGTCTCGGACCTGCAACGCGCACGCAGTCTCGCCTAAGATGCCCTCCGCCCGCTGCTTTTTCGGGCCGGTAGGAAAAAGGGCAGATCGTGACGAAGACCGCGCGTGAGTATGCGCGGTCAGAATGGGGCAGTAGCGTGGATTGCGCCGGACGCGCTATCGGAGTAGAGTCTTCAGGCCGAACTGATACGATAGACCGAGAAGTAAGGCTTCGGCTTGCAATTGCTCAGTTCGCCGTGCCCGAAGACCTCTTACTCTTCGACTTAGTTTAGAGGGGGCTCCCTGGCTCAAGCAACTCTGTGCAACTATCACGGCCTCGATCCTCCAAGGGGCGCAACGTTTTGGTTGAGCCATCGGGCAACGCTGAATGATGGTTCCGTCGCTCTTCCGTTTAGCTACGATAGTATTCTGCTTGCTCATGCTGGATGTTCTGGTCGGCCTTCGAAGTGCCGCAGCGCCAGTGAAATCGGAAGGCAGAGGCGGCGGTCCGCACCTGACACTACGGTGAATCCGTAATGCTCATAGAAACGCTGTGCGGCGTCGTCTTTGGCATCGACCAGCATGGCGAATACGCCCAGTTCGGCGCGCGCAATACGAAGCACAGCATTACCCAAGAGGACGCCGCCGAGTCCTTTGCCTTGATAGTGCTCAGCTACTGCCAACCGTCCTAATAACGCGGCGGGAACAACCGGATAGCGGGGCAATTTCTTGACGATTTCGGGAGAAAGAGCCGTTAGCGCAATGCTTGCAGCCGTAAGCGTGTAGAAACCCGCGATTTCTTTGGTTTGAACACTGACCGCTACGAAACATGACGCGATGCGCCGCTTGATGTCCTGCGAAGCCTGCTCACGCAAATACCGATCAAGCGGGGCCGATCCACTTGAGAATCGCGAACGGTCATGTTCGCTCGACAGCGGCTCAATACGAAACTGCTCCGTCACTCTTACTCCACGATCAGGGAGCGGTGGCGATCAAGGGCACGCATCAGCGCCGCCGATGGCGGCGGCGGATTCAAAAGCAGCGATATAAACTGTTCCTGCGCTTCGCGTGAAAGCTGAATGATTTCCACTTCGGCAACGGTTTTCTGAGCAGCTTCCTGCGCAGCTGCAACGACAAAATCGCTGACCGAGCGGCCCTGAATTTCAGCGGCGCGGCGCACGATGGCGAGAGCATCGGGCGCGATGCGGGCCTCAATGCGGGCCGTACGGCTGTGGTCCTGCTGTTTCATGAAGCGCCTCCCTAGTGTCCTTCTAGCAATGTACGTTGTTTCGCCGTACATGTCAAGCTCGATGACTTACATCCATTTACCTCCAACATGGGGCAGAAGCATGGATTGCGCCGGGCGCGCTGTGTTGGGGCAGAGTCTTCGAGCGACCTTGATACGATAAACGGAGAAGGGCGATGAACCTGACCGTGCCAATTCCCGATGATCTCGCGCAACGCCTCGGCGCTACAGGCGATGATCTGTCACGGCGCGCACTGGAGGCGCTTGCGGCCGAGGAGTGCAAACATGAACGGATATCTTAATTCATAAAGGCTGGTCGAAGGGCAGCTTCGGGTTCGCCGGTATAGCCGGTATAGCCACCTTGGCAGCTTCACCGAGATGGTGTAATGTGGTGAAGATAATCGGGGTACAGCTAAGGTGAAGGCCAAAAACCGAAACGGAAAGAAGATGAAGACACGGAGCGCAGCGGCCGTTCGCGCGTCGATCAGTTTTCCGGCCGATGTTTATGAAACGCTTGAAGGCATCGCGGAGGAAAAGAAAGTGTCGTTAGCTTGGGTGGTGCGCGAAGCGGCAGAGAAGTACATCGCCGACAAGTGGCCGCTCTTCAAGGGGCAGGGGTAGCAGAATGCCATCCTTCTACGAATTCTTTGCGGGCGGGGGTATGGCGCGCGCCGGACTTGGCCAAGGTTGGGAGTGCCTTCTTGCCAATGACATCGATGAGAAAAAGGGCTCCAGCTACGCCGCAAACTGGGGGAATGAACGGCTGATGATCAAAGACGTCGGCGAACTGACGACGGCGAACACGCCGGGGCGCGCCGATCTGGCCTGGGCCTCGTTTCCATGTCAGGACTTGTCCTTGGCGGGCGACTATGTCGGACTGAAAGGCAAACGATCGGGAACCTTCTGGCTATTCTGGCGCCTTATGAAGGCGCTCGCTGAGGAACAGCGCGAGCCATCCGTAATTGTGCTTGAGAATGTATGCGGCGCCTTGACGTCGCATGAGGGAAAAGATTTTGCGGCGATCAGTGCCGCTCTCGCCGATGGCGGCTACCGCTTCGGCGCTCTTGTGATGGACGCCATCCGGTTTGTTCCGCAATCACGTCCGCGCCTTTTTGTCGTGGCGGTTAAGGAAGGCCGGACCGTTCCCGAGGCCCTAACCCGGACTCAACCCGATCCACTGTGGCATCCGACGAACCTCGTTGGCGCTTACGGCAAGCTGCCGGAACGACTGAAAAAGGGCTGGCTGTGGTGGAATCTTCCGGCACTTCCATCACGCAAAGAGAAGTTCGCGGACATCATCGATGATGAGCCCCAGGGCGTCGATTGGCATACTCCCGCCGAGACGCGGCGGCTCCTGTCTCTGATGAGCCCAATCAACCGCGAGAAGGTTGAGCAGGCAAAAAAGCTGCGGAGACGCACGGTTGGTGGCGTCTACAAGCGCACGCGCGTGGACGAAGAAGGCAACCGGGCGCAGCGCGCCGAAATCCGATTTGACGACATTGCGGGTTGTCTCCGCACGCCGGTCGGCGGTTCGAGCCGGCAATCCATCATGATCGTGGACGGGGACAAAGTTCGGTCGCGACTGCTGGCACCGCGCGAAGCGGCCCGCTTGATGGGGCTGTCGGAGAAGTACAAGCTGCCGGAGAACTATAACGAGGCCTATCATCTTGTTGGCGACGGCGTCGTGGTTCCCGTGGTCCGTTTCCTCGCCTCTCGCATTCTGGAGCCGCTTCTTGTCGGCGACGCCGAGCGCGAAAAAGAAGCGGCCTGACGCAATGGCGGCGGCCCATCAGCCAGAACTGGCGGCTTTCACGGCGAGTAAGGGCTTTCGGGGCAAGGGTCCATTGTCGGTCGCGCTGGTGATTACGCAACACGCCAAGAAAATAGGCCTTCCGCTCGACGCGGAGAAGCTGCTCACGGAAGGGGGCGGCCAGGTTCTCGGCTTGGGCAAAGGGGCTGTGCAAGCGATCCTGAAGCGGCATGACATTACGCGGGTGTTGGCATCCGAAGGAGGACGCACCTCGCGCGGCAGCCTCAACAACATGCGCGAATATGTCGCCTTCCTGAACGGGCTGAAAGGGAAGGTCGATCTTGACGCCATTGAGGCGTTCTGGATTGAGCGGGTGCACGAATTCTTTGCGGGCAAGCCATTCAAGATCAGACTCGACGCCTCGCGGAGCCTGCGTATGGTCGTGCGCGACGTCATCCTTCAGGCGGTCGAGCGTCAAAAAACCGCGCCCGGCATGTATTACGCCGGCGCCGTGCTCCAACATCTGGTTGGCGCAAAGCTTGATTGCGCCCTTGGCGAGGGAAAGTTTGAACACAACAGCTTTTCGACTGCGGACGCTCCCGGCGGACGCGCCGGCGATTTTTTCATCGGAGATGTTGCGCTTCACGTCACGACTTCGCCCGGTGAGGCCGTGATTGAAAAGTGCCGGGATAATCTCAATGACGGCTATCGCCCGATGTTGGTGACGCTCCAGCACGGATTGACCGTCGCGGAAGGCCTCGCCGCCAATGTGGGGCTGGGTGATCGCATCGACATCTTCGAGATTGAGCAATTCGTGGCGCTCAACCTTTATGAACTGGGCAAATTCGGTGCCGACGGGCGCAAGACGGCAGTGACCGAGATGGTGGGCCGCTATAACGAAATCGTCGAAGAGTTTGAGACCGATCCGAGCCTGAAGATCGAGTTGCGCCGATGACGGTAGGCCGGAGCGGCGGTGCCGCATCGCCTGGGCCGATTTAAGAAGTGATCGTCGCCGCGGTTGATGATGCGCGAGCCTGCTGGTTAGGGATATTGAACCATCCGCCGCGGCAGTGAAGGTCAGCCCGGCATCAGGCCTGACCGAGGCATTCCGCGCGCGAGCGCGGGCGTGGTCGGTTCGGCTTGCATCTGAGCGGCATGCGCCGGATGAAATCCGAGTTGCATGTCGGCAATTTTCTGCGCGTCGACTGCGGCGCGAAAGATTTCGTGCTTATCCGCCTTGAGCGGCTTTATCCAGTCGGCTATATAGCTGGCGTGCTGGGGGATGTCCGTCGGAATGCCCAGTTCGGATGCAACGAAGGCCGAGGCCAGTTCGGCGCGTAACTCCTCCATCGCATAGGCTGCTGAACCAAAGCGCGATTGCATGTCGCGGTTGAGACGTGACGGGTGACCAGTGCAGTGCCCGAGTTCATGCAACGCGGTCGCGGCGAATTCCGGCGGACCGCGAAAGGCATGTTCGGGCGGCAGCTGAATGTGGTCGGTTGCCGGCGAGTAGAAAGCCTTGTCGCCGCCGATCCTGACAACGGCTCCGCTGTTGTTGAGGATGATGTCGGCGGATTCCGGGCGGGTCCAGGGAGCCTCCTCGACGTTCGGCGCTTTGTAGGTCGGGACGCCATCGATCTGCGTAGCGTGAAAGACCGCGTAATGTTTCAGAACGCGAATCATTTTCCTGCCGTCCTCTGCGTCATCGTCTTCGACCTCGTACGGCTTGGTGAAAAAGATCGTCGTCGATTTCTCGCCCTTGCGGACATGCCATTTCCTTTCTTGCGCTTGCTGATAGGTCATCCAGCGCGGATCGCCGCTCTGGAATGCGCGCATGTCCATGCCGAGAATAAGAACATTGATGCCGTGGTAGCGCTTGCCGGTGACGGGGTTAAACGGTGCTTGCGGGCCACCGGCCTTTTCCGGGTCCCACGGCCGGACCCAGGGTTTCACGCCGTTCTCAAGCTCAGCAACGATTCGGTTTGCGAACTCCTGCATGGGATCGCGGTGAGACACTTCGGTCATTCGTTTCGCCCCCAGGGATTTTTTGCAGCGGACCGGAGCGGAAGTGTCAACGCGCTTTTTGCGACGGCGCGCGGGTTTGGCCGTTTGCTGTTTGCGTGGTTTCGTCATGGTGTGCCTCGTTCGTTTGAATGACCCCCACGGCGGGGGCAAAGAGTGCACGTTGTGCCGCCGATCAGAGCGCGAGCGGCGGCGGCTAAAGTGCCTCGTCCCGTCGTTTTTCGGGGGCAGTAGGAAAGAGAAAGCGGTACAACAGCGACACGACCGGATCGGGCGGGGCGGGCAGGGCCGGCAGATTGCGCCGCGGCCACTTTTCGGGTAAGGTATTCAGCCTGAACTGATACGATAGAAGGGAAGAGCCATGAATCTAACGATCGAATTTTCCAGTGAGCAGGTCGCTGCGCTAAAGGCCAAAGCGAGCGCGGAAGGGCTTACGGTTGAAGACTGGCTCCGCAAACTGGCCGAACATGAAGTCGAACCGGTAGCGCCGGAGAAGCCTTTTACGTCGGGTTACGGCCTTCTGGCCAAGTACGGTCCTGCCCCTTCAGCGGAAGAGATCGATGAGAACCGCCGGGAGATGTTCCGCGGCTTCTGATGCGCCTGGTTGTCGCGGATACCCGGTGACAAAACGCGCTAGTTCGCGTAAGATCAGCGCTGATACGATAGGTGTTCCGGTGTCGGTCCTGACGCCGATGTTTTTATCCATGAAGTATCGCGATGAAGTTTTGCAACAGGCCCAACCTCTATAAAGCACCCCGAGTGCGTTGAAGATTACTTGGAGCACCTTGCGGAGGCCATACTGCCGCCACGATTCTGGCAACGGCCCGGCGATGTCTGCCATGGATGGCACGAACGGATAGGCAGGGGCCTCAGATTGCCAATGGTGCCTTACACACTTAAAGAAGAAAGGCCGCGGCCTGCTTGTTTAGATCAAGTGCGGTTTTGATTCGATTCCTTCTTCACTGCGTTGGCTCGATCTTGTTGCCTATCCTGCGCCGCTCGGCTGCCCACACTCTCTCAAGAAATGCGTTTGCCTCTGCGTCCTCTTCCTCGTCGGGCAAGCTGCCGACCACGAGACCGGCTTCCGATCCGTAGACTTGCAGACCGAGAACGGCCTCGTCTATTCCGATCTCGGCGTCATCCGGTAGCGTGTCCAGCCACTCACGAATTTCCTTTATCGATATCATTTGTTGTCATCCTCTCAAGAATGTGTTTGCCTTCTGCGTCCTCTTCCTCGTGGGCATCCTCCCAATCGTCGGGCAAACCGCCGACCGCAAGGTAGGCTTCCGATCCGTTGACCTGCAAGCCGAGTTCGATCCCGTCCACACGGATCTGTGCGTCATCCGGCAACGTGTCCAGCCACTCACGAATTTCCCGTTTCGACATCATTTGTTCTCATCTCCGCAAATCATGGCAACACAGCGGGGCAGGGCTCGCAAAATGTGCTACGGGTTGCTAGGAACCGCCGATGAGCGCCATTCAAAGAAGTGCTTCGCTGTGCCAGAGGTGGCCAAGCATTTGCCCCTGATCTGAATCTACCTCAGATTGCTCTGGCTTCGTCCAAGAAACCGCCGTGCGGTTGTCCTCAAGCGATTCACCTGCCTGGCCCCGGCGACGGCGCACGCGTCCTGTTCGGTGTTCGCTTCCCGGCTAGCTCGACATTCACCGGCAAGAAAACCAATGCCGATTGGAAACGCTTTTCCAGGGATTACCGCGGTTAGGTGCACCGCGACGAGCCCACCAAGATTTAGAAAAAGTAGTACACTTTTTCTAAATAGTAAGGCAGAGTTGTCCTATGCAAACCATGCGAGATCAGATAGTTGCGCGGATTGAGCGGCTTGGGCGGGGGGGGAAGGCTTTTTCTGCAAAGGATTTTTAGATATCGCCAGTCGGGGCACGAATCGACATGGCCCTCACGAGTCTGACTCGACGCGGGATAATCCGGCGTGTCCGGCGTGGGCTCTATGACATGCCAAAGGTTAACCGTGCTCTGGGTGAACTGAGCCCGGACATTGACGAGGCGGCTCGCGCCATCGCTCGACGGCAACGATGGAAGATTGTGCCAGAGAGTGCGTGGGCGGGCAAATCTGCTCGGCCTGTCGACTCAAGTGCCGGCCAAGATCATCTACCCTGACCGATGGTCCAAATAATGAGGTGCCGATCGGACGCCAAGATTCATTTCAAACATGCCCGTCCGAAAGCGATGTCCGGACTTGAGGGCAAGTTTGCACTCGTGGTTCAGGCGTTGCGCTATCTTGGCAAGGAGGGCGTGGGGCTGCGCGAGATCGAGACGTTGCGGATCGCGGAAAAGCGCAGGCTCGTGAAAGATACGCGGTTCGGTGTGGATTGGATCTACGAACTAGCGAAACGGATCGCGGAGAATGCTGCTTGAACGAGATCGCCCGGATGCCCGCGGACAGACCCGCAGCCGTGTTCGCGGAGACAGCGGATCGCAGGGGCTTGCCCGAAGCAATTATTGAAAAGGAGTTCTGGGTCTGCCGGGTGTTGAAGCAGGTTTTCTCTGTCGAAGCTCTTTCGGGTCGGCTCCTCTTCAAGGGCGGGACATCGCTGTCGAAGGTCTTCCACGCGACAAACCGGTTTTCTGAAGACATCGAACTGGCCGTGGACTACGCGGCGCTCGGCTTTATTGGAGAACGGAACCCAAGGCGGGAAGAGATCTCAAAATCGAGGTGCCAACAGGCACTATTCTGCACTTGAAGAGGAAATAAACGGGTAACCGGGAGGGGCCAAGTACCTGAAGCTGAAAAAGCTGGTCACCGGAGGAAACTAATTACGAAGAGAAACAAGATGACATCCCTCATCATAGTTTTCATAGCGGCGGTGCCATTCGTCGTTTGGTTTTTGAGGAGACGAACGAAGCGGCGTGGCGACGAAGAACGTGCGGAGCGCCGTCCGACGACGAGCAACCCTGTTGTGGACAAAATCAACACCGTAATAATCGAAGTTGAGCGCACTCCAGATCCGCCGGCTTCGGAACAAACAGAAGAGGAGCTTGGAAAGGGCGCAACTGGGGCACCGGAAGAGGGGCCGGCGGCGGTATTCGATTCGGACGGTTCCGCCCAATCTCCGAAGGAATGGCGTGCCTCCGCCCATCAGGAAATTGAATCACATTTCCCCAATGAAGGTGTCGGCGCGCAGCTTATTACGAGGGATCCAGGATCAAAGGAGCCATTGCTGTCGCTAGACTTGGACCCGCTTCTTTCTCCGCCATCAATTCAAACATCTCTGGAACAAGAGGAGACTACAACCAGCATCGGAGTATCCGATTCGTCTGTGGAGCAGATCGTTTCGGAGACTGCCGCCCCCGGCAACAATCTGCAGGCCGACGACACGGTTCCGGAGAGGGACGCTACTCAACCCCCCAATCAACTTCTGAGCAATGAGTTGCCTCAATCATACGCCGACACTGAGCAAGCGCAGCCTCCCCAATGCGCGGAGGAATCCGTTGGCGAGGATACTACTGCGAAGGCACCATCTCGCTACCGGCCACCTCCGCAACGACCGCCACGGCAACCAACCGCACGGCCCGTAAATCAAAAGGTGGCCCGATCGGCTCCCGCCGAGCTATCACTCGACATTCGTATTCGTCTGACCTTTGACCGTTTCGGCTTTTGCGCCATCGGTCTTTTGCCAGAGCGCACATCAGAATTAGATAGCGAAGTAGCGGTGACATCTGGAGGTACCTCATTGCGCCTCGTGGCGCAGGAGGATTGGTATCAGGACCTCCCGTTCGAGAACCTCGGCGACCATTTGCGGCAGGGCCTTGAACTAAGCGGCATCCTCTCAGATAACCGCCGCGTCCGGTGGCTTTTAAAGGGGCGTGATGTCTATGTGCTCGCCAGTCACCAGCGTGCCAGCGGTTTTGTTTCTACGACCCGGCTGGTTTTGGGGCGTTCCCATGTTGTGTTGTGCATTGTCCAATTGCTAAAGCGAGTCGAAGCGATTCTGAGCGAAGCGGGGTGTCAAGCATATACTAAACTGGACCAATCTCATGGTGTGCCGTCCGGCTGGGTTGGACTTCGCAGCGTCTCTCCGACAAGAGCAATACCTTTGACTTTGGAAAGCGATCCGTTCTACGCCCTAAAGCCCGCGCCGGATATTGAAATCGAACTTGAAGGGGGCGTGTGCTTGCGCAACTCGGTTTGGTTGTTGGGTTATCCACCACGAATCAAGCTATTTGGGCAGCCAACCAGCGCGGTGACGGTCCTGATCGACGGCCACCAAGCCCAACATACAGCGGAAGGTGCCCTGGTCGCGGACGGCTACAACCTGCCTGGACCACATTCCGTCTACTGCGAGGGTCTGTCCTGTTCCCGCTCTTATTCGATCGAGGAACCACCGGATTCCTGGCAGGTCTGGCCGGCGTACCACTTCGGCCAAGCTGACATTTGCGGTCCATTGGTTCAATTCACCCCTGAAGCTACCCGCAGACGGGTCTTCTCCGTTCCGATGTCAAATCCGCTTCTCCTCGGCGCTGAACCGGGCCAAATCTTCCGCTGTTCATCTCGAAGCGTTGCTCGCTGGAAAGGGTTCGTTCCGTTCGATGTCGTGTGGGCATTGCCAGCCCAGGCGTTCCTATGCGACAAGAAAAGCGCGCGCATTTTGCAGTTCTCCAATACACCGGTCGCGCCTTACAGGGCTTTCAAAAAAACAGGGCTCGCGTGGAGCAACGCCATTCTCGATGCAGCACGAAAGGGTTTGCGGGTTGAAAATGGATCTGTTGATTCGGCGGCCCGCTGGCGCGATTACAAGAAAGCGGCGCGGAGCATCCGGAGGGCAGCGCGATGACACCGAACGAGCTTCTCCTGTGGCTCTCGGCGCGTAAGCAGGGGTCCTGGTCGCAGTTCCGGGGAGCGGTTGAAACACTCGACTTGGCCGATATGGCAGACGAAGAAGAACAAGATACGTCGTTCCCGCTGCATCGTGAGCTTTCGGTAAGCC
>PLDF01000181.1 GCA_003135055.1 Bryobacterales bacterium
AGCCGTGGTCCTCGTAGTAGAGTTCGATGTTGCCGGAGTTTTCCTTCCCGGCAGTAACGTATGGCATAGCTTCTCCTTTGCGCATTTGTATGCGCAGATGCACGTTGATAACGCTTAGATGCCCGTGGATCTCCTAGAGTCTCAGAGCCTATGTGCGATTTCACATAAAACGATCGCGCACGACCTTTGTGGGGCAGGTTGTCAANNGATTGGCAAATCCGCCTGCCGGGCTGGGATGCGACCTGCGAGTAAGGGCGCAAACGCAGGCTCGGAGTCACCAGCCGGATTAACAACCCGCCGCAGGTGCGCAATTGTTTAAGTTAACAACTTGTCACACACGCGCTTCACACTGCGGTCCCGAATCCGTTTATCCAGTCTCGCTGAAACGTGACAGCGGCGGTTGCCAACCGGTCGGCAACCGCCGCGCAGAATGGCAACCGCGTGGCATCCTACCCCACATCGATTTGTCACTCAATTACGCGAAACGCTAAGCGCCCCCGCGAAGGCCCCAGCCCTGTTCGCGGTGGCGCCACTCCGGCGTTCCATCGCGGCTCGCCCGCGACAGGGCGCACCGGACGCCGCCGGCATCTATTTCGCTTTTTCGCGAAGCGCCTGTAACGGCTGCCCGCACTCGCTTGCCTCGGGAGCCGCCTTGCAGCCAGTCTCAAATCGCTGCAGCGCTTCTTTGAACTGCCCCTGCCGCTGCGCTACCATGCCCAACTCAAACTGCGCCGCATAATCCTCCGGAGCCACCGCGAGCGCCTGCTCGAAAAAGCCGCGCGCCTTGGCGTAATCCTGGCGGGCAAGCCACAGCGCGCCGATGGCTTCGTCGGCAGGCGCATATTCGGGGTCGAATGCCAGCGCCGCCGTCCATTCGCGGAGCGCATCGTCGGGCTTGCCCGAACGCAGATAGGCGTCGCCCAAATAGTAGCGGGCCAGCGTGTTGTGCGGATCTTCCGCAAGCGCGGCACGGAACCCGGCGATCGCGCTGTCGGGACGCCCGCCGTAAAGCGCGGTCAGCGCCTTTTCGTAGAGGTTGTACTCGGCAAGCTTGTCTTTCGGATCGGGCCCGCCGCCGCGTCCGCCCGTGTGCGCGCCGCCGCCCAAGTAGCCCAGCGATTCAAGCGCCCCGCGCGCCAGCGGCAAAATATCGGGACCGGAAGCGCTCCGCTTGGGCGCGAATTGTGCCAGCAGTTTCCCCAACTGCTCCTCAAACGAGTGCGCTTCCGCCGCATTGGCGCCGGCGATGTTGCTCAGCTCACGAGGGTCGGCCTGCAAATCGTAAAGCTCCGGCCGCGGCGCCTGAATATACTGCCCCGACCCAACGGGCGACCCAACGTGGGACCCAACCCGCAATCCGCGCAGCGGCGCCCACTGGAACGCATCGCGCGTATACATGCTCTCGCTATAGACCGCCTGCGGGACCGCATCCAACAGATTGACGCCGTGGAACGAAGGCGGCGCGGCGATGTGCAGAAAACCGAGAACCGTAGGCGCTACGTCGATCAGCCCGACCGGTTCCTCCACGCGCGCCGGATGCCCGGCGGAATTAAGCGGCCAATGCACAATCAGCGGCACCTGCAAAGTACTCTGGTAAATGAAGTAGCCGTGACTCGCCTCGCCGTGGTCGCCCAGACTCTCGCCGTGATCCGCCAGCAGGATCACCAGCGACCGCTCCCACCAGCCGCCCTGCTCCAGCGCCTGCCGCAGCCGGCCGATCGCTTGATCGGCATACTCCAGTTCCGCATCGTAGGCGGCAGAGCCCGTGCGCCCAGCCGCGGCCGGCGCGGAATACGGCGTATGCAGATCGAACAAGTGAATGAAGGCGAATACTGTCTCGCCGCGGTTCGCGTCAAGCCACTGCCGCGCCGCGCGCACTACCAGCGCTCCATCGCGCCGCACCCGCAGCGAGTACGGATTCTCCGCCACTCCGCTTTGCAGGCTGAATGGGCTGTCGTAGAAGTCGAAGCCCCGGCTCAAGCCCATCTCGCGGTTGAGCAGGCAACTGCCAATGAAGGCCGCCGTCTTGTATCCATGCGCCTGCAGCACCGAAGCCAGCGTGACGGCGCCGCGGGGAACGCGCTCGCCATTTTCCTCCACTCCGGTTTCGAACGGATAACTCGAAGTGAACAGCGAAGTGTGCGAGGGCAGCGTCAGCGGAATCTGCGAGCCGGCCTGCGCGAACAAGGTGCCGTTGTGCGCCAGCGCATCGATGTTGGGAGTCCGCGCGCCTTTGTATCCATACGCGCCCAGACGATCGGCCCGCAGGGTATCCACGGAAATCAAGATCACCGGCGTCGCCGCTCGCACGGTTCCCGCAAAAACAGTCGCCGCAATTCCCGCCGCAATTCCCACCCGCCGCTGCCAGCTCATCTCTTCCGATGCTAACGTAGAAGGCGTACGCATGAAACGGGCGTTGGGCTTGGCCCTGCTGGCATTGATCTTCCTTTACGTCGCCGACTATGCGTCCGCCCGCTTCGGCTTGCCCGGCAATCGCCCAACGTTCGGGTCGGTGCGAGTACGGCGCTCTTACGCGGTGCCTCAAAAGAACAAGAAAACGGAATTTTACTTCGATCCCCCCGAAGACCAGGCCTGCGTCAACGCCCTCTTCCCGCATTTCGGCGTCAAGCCGTGCTGGTACTTGAACCGGCACAAAAGCATTCAAGTCGACATGTGACTGCGAACCCGGTCTTTCGTGGCGCACGCACTCATGNNCCCGAAGGGATCGTCTGTCGCTCATGTGAACGCGCTTAGAATTGAGCCGCGACCGTAAGGGAGCGAATTACGGCACTGAGCGGCGATAATCCCCACAACTGCTAAGCACCCGCCGGTCTCGGCGATACTCCAAGCATGCGCAGCCGCAATTTACGAAGGTCGCGCAGGAGGAAGTCCGGATTCAGCGCGGCGAGATCTTCGCGCGGCGTGATGCCGGTTTCCACCGAGATGGAACGAATCCGGTTGCCTTGCGCGGCGACGATGTCGCTGGTGGCGTCGCCGATCAGCGAGATGGGGGTGGCCCGGTCGATCCACCGGCGCCGGCGCGCTTCGGCGATGGCGAGTTTGGCGAGCCCTGCGCGCGTCTTCGCCATTTCCCCGAATGCGCCATAGCGGAAATAGCGCCGCAGACCCGCGCGGTCGAGCTTGCGCCATCCGATGCGCGTCAAGTTGCCAGTCACAAGGGCCAACAGCACGCCGCGGCGCGTGAGACGGTCGAGCGTCTCCTCCACAGCGGGGCAATGCTTGTCGTGAAGCGCCGGGCACTCGCGCAAGTAGAAACGCTCGGCCGCGCGCTGGACTTCCGGAAGCGAGTCGCGAATCAGGGCGCGCCTGGCCCCGGCGTTGCGCATCATCACCGCGATGATGTCGGGATCGAGCATGCCCTGCACGGGAATGCCCTCGGTGGTGGTCTCAAGGCCGGTGACGCGGCGTACGCCGTACACCAGCGCTTCGCGGTGATGCGCGCCCGCGCGTCGCACCAGCGTGCCATCGATATCGAAGAGCGCGAGCGCGGGAAAAGTCATAGCGAATGGAAATGATAACAGTCTACGCGCGGCTACAGCGGGTGGCTACAATGTTCTTGTGCGGCTCTCAGACGGGAACCATCAACGGAAATTCACGCTCGGCCTCATCCAGATGGCATGCTCGAAAGATCCGGCCGAAAATCTCGCCAAGGCGGAGTGGCGCATTCGCGAGGCGGCGGCGAAGGGCGCGCAGATTATTTCGGTGCAGGAACTGTTCCGCTCGCAGTATTTTTGCCGCGAAGAGAGGGCGGAATTGTTCGACCTGGCGGAGCCGGTTCCGGGGCCGACCAGCGAGAGCTTCGAGAGGCTGGCGCGCGAGCTGAAAGTGGCGATTGTCGGATCTATCTTCGAGCGGCGCACGGCGGGCGTGTATCACAACACGGCGCTGGCGATCGACGCCGATGGCCGCTTGCTGGGCCTCTACCGCAAGATGCACATCCCCGACGACCCGCTCTACTTTGAGAAGTATTACTTTACTCCGGGCGATCTGGGATTCCGCTGCTTCGACACGCGCTACGCGCGCATTGCGCCGCTAGTGTGCTGGGACCAGTGGTATCCCGAAGCGGCGCGGCTGGCCGCGCTGGCCGGCGCACAAGTGTTGATCTATCCCACGGCGATCGGCTGGCATCCTTCTGAGAAAGCCGAGCACGGCGCGGCGCAACACGACGCGTGGCGGACGATTCAGCGCGCGCACGCCATCGCCAACGGCGTCTACGTGGCGGCGGTGAATCGCGTGGGCTATGAGGGCCCGCCGGAGCATGGCCTGGAATTCTGGGGCGGCTCGTTCGTGGCCGATCCGTTCGGCGTCGTGGTGGCCGAGGGCGATCATGCGGCGGAAGAGACGCTGATTGTGGAGTGCGACCCGCGCCGCATCGAAGAAGTGCGGCGCAACTGGCCGTTCCTGCGCGACCGCCGCATCGACGCATACGGACCGATTTTGAACCGGGTGACGGATTGAGGGCGATCGACAGAGAAGTGGGGCGGCGAAGGCGCCATGGCGGAGCAATACCCAAATTCCCGTTCATTCTTATCTGCGTTCATCTGCGTTCATCTGCGGCCATATCTTCTTTGCTCATTTCTGCACGGGCCAGCCGAAAAGCTCAAACAAAACAAATATGGCCACGGATGAACACAGATGAACACGGATAAGAGAAAAGGGGAATCGCATCCGGTCAAGCTAAGAGCACTCCTGCGCAAGGACTCATTCAATTGGCGGCATCTCCGTTGACGTCGCGCACCCCGCGCGCTCGCGGCTTCCGCATGCCGGCCGAATGGGAGCCGCACGAGGCCACCTGGATCGCATGGCCGCACAATCGCGACGATTGGCCGGGCCGTTTCGCGCCCATTCCATGGGTCTACGGCGAGATCGTCCGCAAGCTGAGCCGCGTAGAGAAGGTGCGGATTCTGGTGAGCGGCGCAGCGTTGGAGCGGCAGGCCCGCCGAATCCTGCGCCAAGTAGGCGCGCGGATGGAAGCTGTGGAGTTCTTCGAATGCCCCACGGATCGCGTGTGGACGCGCGACTATGGTCCACTGTTTGTCAAAAACCGGCGCGAGGTGGCCGCGACCGCGTGGCGCTTCAACGCCTGGGCGAAATACGACGATTGGCAGCGCGATGCCGCCGTGCCCGCATTCATCACCGAGCGGTTGGGCATCGCCGGTTGGACGCCCGGAATGGTGCTTGAAGGCGGCAGTATCGACGTCAACGGCGCGGGCTTGCTGCTGACCACCGAAGAGTGCCTGCTGAGCGAACTGCAAGCGCGCAATCCGGGGATGAGCCGCCGCGATATAGAGCGCAAGCTGCGCGATTACCTGGGCGCCGATCGCATCATATGGCTGCGCAGCGGCATCGCCGGCGACGATACTCACGGCCATGTGGACGACCTGGCTCGCTTCGTGGCGCCGGACGCTGTGGTGGTGGCGTCCGAGGACGACCGCTCCGACGCGAATTACGAGCCGCTGCGCGAGAATTACGCGCTGCTGAAGGAAGCGGGTTTGCGGGTGATCAAGCTGCCGATGCCGCAGCCCGTTGTTTTTGCCGGTCGGCGTTTGCCGGCGAGCTATGCGAATTTCTATGTTGCCAATGGGCTGGTGCTCGTGCCGACGTTTAACGATCCCGCCGACCGCGTAGCGTTGAACATACTGGCGAAATGCTTCCCGGATCGCGAGGTGACGGGGATCGATTGCATTGAGTTGATTTGGGGGTTAGGGGCGCTGCATTGCATGACGCAGCAGCAGCCGGCGGGCTAAATTTCAGCGGCAAGGGTTGGCTGCCGGTGATTTGGCGGCGCGTCCTTTATCATGCGCTACAACTGAAATGGGAGAAATGTTTACGGGGGCTGCAACGTGAACGGCGCCGGGGAGCAACCCTGGCCGGCTGCGGCGGTAGAGAAATCGCAAACAAGGTTGAGAATTGCCTCAGCGGAGGTCTTCCTGTATTTTTTTGGCGTACCCTGAAAGAAGGAGATCGAACCATGGCGAGTCTCGATTGGTCGCAATGCCCCGTCGTGGAGAGCATCCCCGGCAAGATGAGCGGCGCATGGGTTTTGAAGGGCACGCGGATGCCGGTATCCGCCATCCTTTGAAAATCTGGAAGCTGGGGCGAATATCGACGACATCATGGAATGGTTTGACGGGCTTGACCGCGAGCAGGTCAAGGCGGTTATCGAGTTTGCGGTTCGCAGTCTGGATAAAGAGCCGGTTTACGCGCCGTAGACTGGACACCCGTCAATCGGCGCCGGGGCAAGTTTTCCGGTAACGCCGACAACGGACCCAGCCTTGGGAACGACATGTTGGTCAGAAATTTAGGAGAATGAGGAATGGCTGGATTTCTGAAGTACCTGTTGGAACTAGTCAGGGGTCCTGAAGCTCCGCCGGAGCGGGTGTACAGGTTAAGGCCTGGACGGACGGAGGGGGCACTTTTCGCCTGGAGGGTTGGAGGAGTCAATAGCGCAGAGGTATAACGCTTGGCGGGACCGCTGAGAACAGTTTAACTATAGAACAGCACCGATGGGAATGGTACAACCCTCGGCTGAAACAGGTGGAACACTCCAAAAGGGCTCGGGAAAGGCGAGACGGAAACCGTATCGACCCCACCGCCCTTAGGGAGTTGGAACGTAAAGAGCAAACAGCGCAGGCGCATTCTAGATACATGCGCGGTGTTGGTGAGGAAGAAGATCAACATTACGATCCCGGCCCGCCGGGTGCGCAGCCCTGGTAAAAGGCTGAATGATCAACTTCTGCCGCTCCTTTTCGTCAAGCCTTTGCCTGCTGGGCACGCAGCCGCTGTAAAGCTTCCTCACAGACGGCGCACAACGGCGGCAGATCGACTTGCACGATGTCCCAAAGCCGATCTTCCCGGATGGCGTCGTACTCGTGCCGCAAGCGGTTTCCGAGCGCCCTTATCTCCTTCCAGGGCTGACCCGGCACAAGGGAAGTGGCCAGATCGCCCAGTTTAGCCGCGGCTTCGCTGATCCGTTCGAGACAACGCTCAACCGCATCGTAGTTTTTTTGGTCCTTCTCGAACGCGGTTCCATCCATGCCGGCGACGTATCGTTGAATCGCTTGCGCATTTTCGATGATGTCTTCAAGACGGCGGGCGGGCTTTTCAGAAGGCAAGGGCGCGGTCTCGGTCGATCTCTGTTTGAAAGCGCTTTTTGCGCACCGGCTCTTCGATGACGTCCACCTTGCAGCCGAGAATGCCGGAAAGTCGCCCTTCGAGCTCGCTCAGGCGGCTGAAATAATTGAGGCCTGGCTCCGAGAAATTCTGGCCGAGGCGTACCGCCAAATCGACATCGTGCGCGGAATTCTCCCCGCGGGCGACCGAGCCGAACAGGGATACGCTCAATACGCCGGCCGTGCCGAGTTCCTGTTGATGCGCCTTCAAGGCGGCTATGACCCGATCGCGTTCCATGGAACCAGTTTTGCACAACTCCTGGGAACCGATTTTGCACAACTCCTAACCGCAAGCAACAGCCGTGCCATACGCGCGGAGCAACCGTTTCAGCCCCCAGCGTTTAGCGAATAAAACATCCCTTATGAATATCTCCCGAGCGTGTTGATTAGCTCCGATCACGGCGTTATGTAAAGCTTCCAGCGGGAGCGCATGGATTCCGCATCGACGATCCCCGGCTCAACCGACATTGCCGGAGATTTCCTTCCTCTGGAGAGCTCCGACACCTCCGAGATGCCAGACTGGCAGTTCGGGCTTAATTAGTCCGGCAGCACGGGCATCGCCCCCGCGTTCACGAAGGAGCCGCTCCAAGAACGCATCCATCGAAATCCTTGCGTCGCTTGATCAGTGAGAGACGGGCTACGGTTTTCATATAGTTTCTCTGCCCGAATGCGGCGCCTATGGCGAGAGAACCGGCGGCAAGACCGCCGGCGTTACCGAAGCTCCAGCAGCACCTTCATCGCCCCCCGCTCCGCCGCCCGCGCAAAGGCCTTCGGCGCATCCTCCAGTTTGAACCGATCCGTGATCATCGCCTCCACCTCGATCAGCTCGTGCTCCAGCAGCGGCAGCGCCGCTTCGAACCGGCCGCACCGCGAACCCACCAGCGTCAGCTCATTGACTACGATCGGCGCCGAATCCACCGCCACCATCCCGTGGACGGTCGATTTCAGAATCACCGTGCCGCGCGGCCGCGCCATGGCCGCCGCTGCCCGCAGGCCATCGGGACTGCCCGTGGCATCCACCACCCAATCGAACTCCGCCACCGGCAGTTTGCCGTCCGTCAACTCCGTTATCACGCCCGCCGCGGCGGCGATCCGCAGCTTTTCCCAGTGCCGCCCGAACTGGCGCACCGGATATCCGTGGGCGTTCAGAACCTGCGCGATTAGCAGGCCAAGTTTGCCATCGCCCAGCACCGCGATGGTTTCGCCGGGAGGTATGTTTACCTGGTCGAGGATCTCGCAAGCGGCGGCCAGCGGCTCGGTGAAAACGGCGTGCTCCAGCGGAATCGTGTCCGGCAGCACGTGCAGATTGCGCTCCGGCAGCACGAAGAACTCCGCGAACGCGCCCGGCTGATTCACAATTCCCAGCACCCTGCGCTGTGGGCAGTGCCTTGCCATGCCCTTGCGGCACCATTCGCAGTGCGTACAAGCGAGGTTGATTTCGCCTACCACGCGCTTGCCCACTAGCGCGCGCGTCCCGGCCTCCACTACTTCCGCGACAAACTCATGGCCCGGTGTCCCGGTAAATCCATAGTACCCGCGCTGAAGTTCCAGATCCGTATTGCAGATGCCGCCTACTAATAGCCGCAGCAACGCGAAGCCTTCTGGACGGGCGGGCAGCTCGGATTGCCGGACCGTAACACCTCCGTTTTCGATGTGAACTGCCAGCATTTTCTTCAAGATACGAGATGAGTACAACACCGGTCTCCCCTCAAATGAGGGTAATAGTAAACCCCCAATTTAGAGTAGGGAACGTCTGTATTCCTATTGTATTAGCTTAGAACTTTTGATACATATGTACTATGCTTGCCCAGAAGCTCCCAGTGTCTGCCACGGACATCGCCAATCGCAAGCAGTTGGAATCCTTGTACGCGCGGCGCACAATCATCGATGCTTTGATTGCGTCGCTCCAGGTATATGACCGATTCCCCGCCCCGCGCGTACCCGATCAAGACCGCCAGCCGGCCTGAGAGATCCCGTTACTTCCTTAGAACCGCTTGAATTCTTGCGGATAATTCCGCTTCCGGCATGACGCCCGGATGATACAGGCGCACAATACCGGCGGAATCGACCAGCACGATTGTGGGCACGGTGCTGGCCCCGTAGGCCTGGAAATTTGCAGCGCTCAGGGGCGCCGGCATGTGGGGCAACATCCCGTAGAACTGGAGCCGGATTTTATCGATGTAAGGCTTTTCCACGGCCGGCGCGGCATCCTCGCCGTTGGCGGCATATCCATAAAGCTTGGTGGGGCCGATCACCGCCAGACCTTTCGGCGAGTAGATTCTTTGCAGATCGGCAATCAGCGGCGCTTCTCCCTTACAATCGCTGCACCAATGCGCCCAGAAAAACAGCAGCACCGCGTGCCCGCGAAGGCTGGCAAGCGAGGGCGGTTTCGAGCCGAGCCATTGGCCCTCATCGAGCTCCGGCGCCGGCTTGCCTTCGAGACTCAGCAGGTTGACGTTCTTGCGGATGCGCTCCACGATGGATGTGCTGGCGAACAGCTTCGCCTGGTCGCGCAAAAACGCCACCGCTTCCGAGCGCGCCCCCTGCGCAGCCAGGGCCTGCGCGTGTACCTCGATCGACGCGCCCAGCGCGATGGGCAGCAGCGGCTCCGCATCCAGTTTACGCTTTTGCAGCAGGGTCTCGGAAAGCTTGCGCGCATCGGCGGCGTAGGCGTCGGCGCGCGGATAGTTTTTAGCATCCAGCTGGCCGCGCGCGATCCACGATACCGCCTCCGCCAGCTCGGGTGTCACGCCGGAATGTGTCCGGTACTCGCGCACCTGCCGCTCCGCGGCGTCGAAATTGTGCTGGGCGAGGTAGCTCCGGACGGTATCGACCACGGTGGTATCCAACATGGCGGCGTAGAGAAAGAGGGCGGGAAGCATAGGTTAAAGCAGGGAGGCAATCAGCTGCGTCATTTTCGGATCGTTAAAATCTTCGCCTTCGGCAAACTTCTGCAGCACCCTGCCGTCGGGGCTGATGATGTAAGTTTCGGGATACATGTAAGTGCCGTATTCCTCGTGCAGCTTCAAATCGCGCGCGGTGAGAAACGCCGGATGGAACTTCTGCAGGAAGGCGTTGTAGGCTTTCACGTCGTGATCGACGCTTAGCGCCAACACCACCAGGCCCTTGGGGCCGAACTCGCTCGCGAGCTGGCTCAGCGACGGCGTCTCCTCAACGCAGGGCGGGCACCAGCTCGCCCAGAAATTCAGCACCAGCAGCTTGCCGTTGAACTTCGGCAAGGAAACTGTGCTGCCGTTATCGGTGGTGATAGTGAACGAGGGCGCGGAATCGCCGGCCATCACGATGCGCTCATGAATGCCGCTATAAATGGCGTAAACCAACGCCACGATGAGAGCGCAAATGGCAATGCGGATCAGGCGGTCGATCTTTGACTTTTGCATCGGGGGCTATAATTAATTGTAGCTCCCGAGCCGCACCGGCGCCCAAGACTCGATCCATGATCATCACCCGCAAAGTGGAATTTTCGGCTTCGCACGTCTGCCGTATCCCGCGGCTTTCCGAGGAAGAAAACCGGCGGATCTACGGCGCGTCGGCCAACCCGAACGGCCACGGGCACAATTACGTGGTGGAAGTGAGCCTTGAAGGCGAGCCCGACGCGGTGACCGGAATGGTGTTCGACCTCAAGGAGCTGAAGGACCTGTTAAATCGCGAAGTGGTGGCGCCTTACGACCACCGCTTCCTCAATTACGAGGCGCCGCCGTTCGACCAGGTTGTGCCCACCACGGAAAACATCGCCCGCGAAATTTGGCGCCGGCTGGAGCCGCATTTGCGCGGCGCAACGCGGCGGCTGCACTCCATCCGCCTGTATGAAACGCCGGACCTGTTCGTGGATTACTTTGGAGACGAGCAAAGTTCCGGAGAGGCTCCGGGTTCCGGAGAGGCGGCGCGTTCCAATGAGGCCAAGTGTTCCGCGTAACGCGGCGCTACGCTTTTGCGGCTTCGCACCGGCTGCACTCTCCGCAACTTGGCGACGACGAGAACCGCCGCATCTACGGCAAATGCAACAACCCGTACGGGCACGGGCACAATTACCTGATCGACGTGAGCGCGCGCGGGCCTGCCGACGATGCCACCGGCCTTGCCGTCAACCTGGCGGCGCTGGACGATCTGGTGCGGCGAGAAATATTGCAACCTTTTGGCCACAGCAATCTCAATACGGATACGGATGCGTTTCAGGGCGTAGTGCCGACTTCGGAGAACCTGGCCGTGGAGATCTGCCGGCGGTTGAAGCGCCACTGGAGCGCAGCCTTCCCCGGCGCCTGGCCGAAGCTGGAGAAGATTCGCATCGCCGAGACGGAACGGAACATCTTTGAGTTGGGAGCCGATGAAATCGAATAAGGCAGTGGTGAAGATGATGCGCCCCAAGCAGGACCGGCCCATCGCTCCGCGGGTGCGCGAAATACTGGAGCAGCTCGGCGAAGATCCGCTGCGCGAGGGCTTGCAGCGTACCCCGGAACGCGTGGAGAAGGCGCTGCAGTTCCTCACCAGCGGATACAGCGTGGATATCCGCAAGCTGGTGAACGGCGCTCTGTACGAAGTGAAATACGACGAGATGGTGGTGGTGAAGGACATCGAATTCTTCAGCCTGTGCGAGCACCACATGCTGCCGTTTTTTGGCAAGATGCACGTGGCGTACCTGCCGAAATCGCGCGTGATCGGGTTGAGCAAAATTCCGCGCATCGTGGACGCGTTCGCGCGGCGGCTGCAGATTCAGGAGCGGCTGACGCAGGAAGTGGCGCAGACCATCGAGCAGATCATCGACCCGGTGGGCGTCGGCGTGATCTGCGAAGCGCGCCATTTCTGCATGATGATGCGCGGCGTGGAAAAGCAGCACTCGGGCGCGATGACCAGCGCGATGCTGGGGCTGTTCCGTACACAGAAGAAAACACGCGACGAGTTTCTGGCGTTGGTGAATTATCGGGGGAGCGGGTTCTGAGGAGGGCGATCTTTGCTCCGCACGAAAAAGCCCTTTCCCCCTTAAACTCGCGGAATTCGGCAGTTGAGCCGCGCACCCGCTGGCTTTTCCGTTTGCGCTTCCCTTCAATCTCCATTACGTTAGAGATATGACCGCCGAACAGAAGACTTCCCTGGCCTCGGTCGTAACCGTCAGCCGGGAGATCATGCACGGCATACCCTGCTTCACCGGCAGCCGCGTTCCCGTTCAGACTTTGATTGACTTCTTCGAATCCGGCGACAGTATTGACGATTTTCTGACCGTCTATCCCTACATTCCCCGCCGAAAGGTTCTCGCCTTTCTTGAGCTTAGCCGCGATGTCACCATCGACCAGATCACTTGCGCGTCTTTCTAGATGCCTGCGTCGATCCTCGCGTAGCAGAAGCATTCGCCGGTCCATGAGCTCGCGACAGCGGTCGATCTCTCTTGGCATAAGCTTAAGGACCATGAGCTTGTGCCGCTCCTCCAGGGCCGGTTTGATGCTCTGGTCACGATTGACAGGGGATTTGAATTCGAACACAACCTCAAGAACCTGACTTGGCATCATCATCGTTCATGTTGCGAAGAATAGGGTGGAGTTCTACCGGCCGCTGTTCGACCGAATGCAGATCGCTCTCGCTCAATCGAGCCCCGGCCAAGTGCAGCGCGTCTACGGCGTTCCTGCCGATTGACCGGTACGGGAGTCACCTGCCAAGTCAGCGCCGATTGGCAGCCGGCGCCAAAAAGAAGGCGCTCATACCGATCTGTAGCCCACCTTCGCGGAGATTTCGATTCGAGCAGCGGATCGCCGTACCGCCGAGTCTACATGGTGGCGCCGGACGCGGCTCCCCCCTGCTGCCCCCACTCCAAGTCTCACTCCACATGCTGCCGTTTTTCGGCAAGATGTTTCGGCAAGATGCACCTGGCGTACCTGCCGAAATCGCGCGCGATCGGGCTGAGCAAGATCCCGCGCATTGTGGACCGTTCGCGCGGCCGCAAGAGTCAGGAGCGGCCGACGCAGGCAGTGGCGCAAACCATCCACCAGATCATCGACCCGGTGGGCGGGTGAGCGTTGGGGTGATCTGAAGGCGCCGGCGATCTTTGCTATGATTGGGTCGGCAAGAGACAAAACGTAACTCAGCCATGCAAGCGATCGAACTGATTGGCGATATCGACGAACAGCATCTCCTTCAGGCGCGCGTACCCGAAGGACTTCCAGCGGGCCCCGTGCGCTTGATCGTTTTATTGCCTGATGAAGACGGCGGCGGCACTGCCTGGACCCACGGGGTTGCGAAAGAATGGGCGGGGGAACTGCAGGACCCGCGGCAAGACATTTACACGCTTAAAGACGGACAACCGGTGAATGCGTCCCGGTGACATCTGCTTAGCCCAGTTACCGTTTGGCGATGTGCCTGGAATGAAGCTCCGTCCGGTCTTGTTGCTGACCGGACCCATCGGCGCGATCCCGGAAGTTCTGGTGGCTTACATTTCGTCCGTAGTCCCGATCCAACTTCTGCCCTCGGATTTACTTCTCGATCCCGGCAAACCCGAATTCCGGTCCACTCACCTTAAGACTGCATCGGCGCTGCGCCTTCACAAACTGGCAACCATCCATGCGTCAAGTCTCGCTCGATATCTTGGCGCCATTGACATGGCTGCCTCCGCTCTGGTGGCCACCACGTTGAGAGCGCTTCTTTTCGAATAACAACAATATGAACCACGGCCCTGACAGTGATTCACGCGCCCCGCCCCAGCGCATTGAAGCCAACGAGCACTCGGGCACTTTCAGTGCGGAGAGGAGGGGGAGAACTCGAAAAAGCGCCCCATTTCTGCATGATGATGCGCAACGTGGAAAAGCGGAACTCGCTGCCGGATCGCCCGCGCTAACTGAGACCTACCCATCCGTCTATTCGGCCGGCTCGTCTAACGCCGCAAACAGTTCGGCAAAATCGACCTCGCCCGTGAGGTTCGTAGTCACACGATGACTCGGCGCCTCGCGGACACCCGCGCTGTCGGCTTCGAAAACCACACGCTGGTAAGGGTCGACGATCCAAACGTTGGCGATGCCGGCTTGCAGGTATTCGGCAACCTTCTCAAGCACGTTGGAAAACCGGTCGTCGGGAGAGACGATTTCGATCGCCAGATCGGGCCTCTCGAGTATTGGCGACACCTTGTGCGGCAGAGCCACAACGCAAATGTCGGGAATCCGGTAGCGGGCGGAGCCAATACGAATGCGCAGCTCAGTGATGACGCGATAGCGGCGCTGGCGTTCGCGGCTCACCAGGAACACTGTCAGCAGCACCTGCAACCGGCCGTGAAAATATTCGCCCACATTACGCTCCACCAGCCGCCCGTCTACATACTCCATGTCGGGATCGTATGCGGTGCGCAGGTATTCCTCGACCGGAATTGTTACCAGGGTCGCCATGTCAACCAGTTTACTCCCCTGGATCGGATCGCCGCTCACAGGCTCGACCGAGCAACCGGGCTGCTAACTCCGCGATCACCCGGTTGTCATCCACCTTCGCCGGATCCGCCAGCTTCGCAACCAGCGCCCGGCGAAGGAAATCGGGAAAGGCATACGGCTGAGCACACATCATGCTGCACGCGCAGAGGGCAGCGTAACGCACCGGGATGGATGGATCGAACAGCCGCGCTGCAAGCGCTCTCTGCGTCCTGAGCCGCTGCCATGTATTCCCCAGGGCCTCGGTCGCCATGTCCCGCGTATACTCTTCCTCCGTGTCCAAAGCGGCTGATGCCTGGATGAATAGCGGCTCGGCCCGGAGCTCCCGCAACTGCCAAGGGGCGTGGATCGCTTGCTGCCTGGCGGGAAGAGGGTAATCGCCCCGGACGATGTCCATCAGCTTGCGTGCGTGTCGGCGGCTGCCGATTGTGGCGATCGCCCACTTGCACATCGAAGACAGCTTCTCTTGCCCTTCGGAAAGAACTTCGATGAGCGGCGAAACGGCATCGCGATATCTCAGGCCACCCAGTACAGCCGCGGCCGCCTCTCGTCTCTCCGGACTCTCCGACCGGTCCCGAACTATACGGATCGCATCCGCAACCGATCCGGCCCCTAACTGGCGCATCTTTCCGGCTGCTTCTTCCTCCTCGCGCATTCGACCTTCGGCGTCCCGCCGCCGCTGAGCATCGCGGGTTCCATGCCGACGGACACGCCCGAGGGGAGAATCGTCGTCTTCTACGCCTTCCGCTAACCAGCTAGGCCCGTGCTTGCCCAATAGACCGTTCGCTCTCGCGGCCAGACATCGTCGACGGATGTCGGTGCTTGGATCCTTCCACAGAGCCCTTGCCGCGGCCACATCGGCCACGCCTGCCATTCGCAAGAATCTCTCTCCCTGAGCTTGCCTGCGCGCGATGTTCCAATGGCTTTTTTTCGCCGGATTGCGCACTTACAGCACCTCGACTTCCTATGATTGCATGGTGAGGGCCTCCGCGCCTCTCACAGATCTCAATGCCTTCTGAGGCGCGGGCGTCCGCTGTCACGATGACCTATAAGTCTTAACCCGTATTCCATCCTGCCGAATCTGAGCGAGATCGTAATTGGGCAGCCAGGCGCCGCCAGAACTCCAGCACGCCGCCGAACGCCTTTTGCAACGCGGACTGCGATCTCGGGCGAGATTCCTGTTGTTGACCGGGCTATGCAGCGTCTGGCGCGTCACGCCCAGGTCCGCAGCGTGATGCGCCGCTCTCACGGAACACACCCCCTCTTGTGTGCCTTTACTATAAGCGCTTCACGCAATTGAGTGACAGCCGATGTGGGGCAGCCAATCGTGGCGCCAATCGTGGCTGCCAATCGTGGCTGCAAGCCGGCTTTCAGCCGGCTCTGGAGTTTCTACATTCTGATCAAGTCGGATGTGAGGCGGCGTGAGGTGGGACAGACGATCGTTTTTTGTCGTCTGTCAGGCGGCTGTATTTTAACGAAACATGACAGACCACGAAAAGGCGACGGCCTGTCCTAACAGGCGACCGGCCAGGAAGCTGGTCCGCAGCCGGCTTTCAGCACTGGTCGGGAGCGAAGACTCGCGCATACTCCGAAAGAGCCGCCTGAAAAGCGGCTGCAAACCAGGATTGGCTGCCCCACAAGATAGACAGCTGCAAACCGGCGGCTGCCGCGAAAGCCAACGCCCGCTTGCGCTCGCGGCTCTGTCAGTAGCAGAACACACGAAGGGGCGCTTACTCGTATCTCAACGCGATCATCGGGTCGGTCTTAGTCGCGCGGCGCGCCGGGATATAGCTCGCCAGGACGCCTACGCCGAGTAATACGACTGACACCGCCGCGAAACTGAGCGGGTCGGTGGCGCCGACGCCGAAGAGCAGGCTCGACAGCGATCGGCCGAGAACCAGCGCTCCGGCGAGGCCGACGGCCAGCCCCACGGCAGTCAGCGCGACGCCTTGCTTCAGGACCAGGCGTAGTACGTCGCCGCGGCTCGCGCCCAGAGCCATGCGCGTGCCGAACTCGTTGGCCCGGCGCGCGACCGTAAACGACAGCAATCCGTAGATGCCGATGGCGGTCAGCGCCAGCGCCAAAGCGGCGAAGGCGCCGAACAGCCAGGCATCGAAGCGCGAATCGGCCGTGGTGGATGAAAGAATTTCGTCCATGGTGCGGACGCGGTCGACATGCTGATGAGGGTCCATCTCAGCGACGGCACGCCGTAATTGTTCCGCAAACGCGGGCGACAGGTTGCCGCGCACCACCCAGTTCATGCCGCCGTCGTACCATGATGCCTGCGCAGCCGGAATGTAGATCGTGGGCCGCGGCGGCGCTTTCAATTCGACGGTCTTGGTGTCGCCGGCAACGCCCACCACCTCGCGCGGCGTCTCCTTGCAGCCGTCGAGATCCTTCCCCCGAAAACGGCAGGGGACCACGCGGTCGCCTAGCGGATTGCCCTGCGGCCACCAAGTCCGCGCCACGGTTTCATTCACCAGAATCACCGGTAACGCGTCGCCGGCATCATGGCTGTTGAAAGATCGGCCGCGAAGAACTGGAATTCCCATGGCTTCAAAATAGCCGGGCGTGACCAGACGAATCTCCATGCCGCCGATACTCAGTTCCGGATGGCCCTCGCGCTGAGCGGGGAAGTTGTTCTGTTCGGTGAGTGGCAGCACGTTGATCGCAGCTACATTCCGCACGCCCGGCACATTCCGCAGGCGTTCGAGTAAGCCGGTCTCGAAGTTCCGGAGAGCGGCGGGGCTGCGGCGGCGTTCCGGCGCGGGCGGAGTCCAAAACGTGATCAAGCCTTTGGGCGCGAATCCGAGCCGCTCCTGATGCATGCGATATAGACTCTGAATGGTGAGCGCGGCGGCGACCAGCAAAGTCACCGACAACGCGACCTCGCTCACCACCAGAATATTGCGAGTGCGCTGGCGCACGCCGCCGGTTCCGGTGGATCGGCCCGAAGCTTTGAGCGTTTCGTGGACATCGAGCCGCGAAGAGCTGAAAAACGGCGAGAGGCTGAAGACCAGCCCCGTGCCCAAAGCGATGGCGAGCGTGAACGCCAGGACCGGCAGATCCAACTGGATGGGCGCCGATGCGGGCAGCTTGAACGGAATCACGGCGATTAACCCGTCCAGCAGCCAATACGCGCCCAGCAGCCCGGCGAGGCCGCCCGCCAAACCCAACAGCATATTCTCGGTGAAGAATTGCCGGAGCAGCCGTCCGCTGCCGCCACCCAAAGCAAGGCGCACGGCAATTTCCTTTTGACGCGCCGCGAGACGCGCCAGCAGCAGGCTGGCCAGATTGGAACACGCAATCAGCAGCAGCAAACCGGCGGCCCCGAACAGCAACAGCAGTTTCGTTTGCACATCGCCCACCACCCATTCCCGATAGGGAATCACAGTCAGGCCGGTATAGTGTCCATCGGCGGATGCGCGCCCGTAATCCTCGGTTAAGGTCGCCATTTCAGCTTGTGCCTGGCGGAGGCTGACGCCGGGCTTGAGGCGCGCGATCATATCGGTGTTGTATCCCTTGTCGCCAAGACTTCCCGTGGGGCGCAACGGCACGAAAGCATCGGCGGATTCGACAAACCAGAAGCCGCGGGGCGATACGCCTGCCACAGTGTAACTGCCGTCGCCCAGCCGAACGACGCGGCCCAGCACTTGAGGATCGGCATGGAAGCTGCGCCGCCACAGGCTGTCGCTGAGAATGACGGCCTGCGATCCGTTGGATTGAGTTTCGGAGCCGTTGAAGTCGCGGCCCAAAGCCAGAGGGACGCCCAACGTGCGGAAGAAGCCGGCGGTCACGATCATGACGCCGATGGATTCCTGCTTTTCGCCGGTGGTCAGGGTCTGTTCCCCAACGCCGCGAAGACCGGCCGCGGACGCAAACGTCGAGGCGTGCCGGTTCCAGAACTCATACTCGGGAATGGTGACACTGTCGCGCCCCTCGCCTCCCACGTGGACGATCTGCCTCGGTTGCGGATAAGGCAGCGCGCGTAACAACACGGTGTGGACCACGCTGAATATCGCCGTATTCGCGCCGATTCCGAGCGCCAGGGACGCCACGCCGGCCAGCGTGAAGCCGGGGCTCTTCCGCAGCAGGCGCATGGCGTAGCGCAGATCCCGCCAAACCGTTTCGACGACCCCGATGCTGTTCATATGGTAGATTTCCTCCCGGATCAAAGTGGGATTGCCCAGCTTTCTGCGCGCGGCGTGGCGGGCCGCTTCGATGGTCATGCCGCGCGCGACGTTATCGGCGGTTTCGATTTCGAGATACGCTGCCACTTCGCGAGCGCGCTCGGCGTCCCAACGGTTCCTGCGAAAAAAGCGGCTCACGCTCATGGCTTACTCGGCTGGCCGCAACACCCGGTTAACGGCGTGGACCAGACGGTCCCAGCGGCCGGTCTGTTCGGTCAATTGTTTGCGCCCGGCCGCGGTGAGCCGGTAATAGCGGGCCTTGCGATTGTTCTCCGAAGTTCCCCAAAACGAGGCGATCCAGCGCCGGTCTTCCAGGCGGTGCAGCGCGGGATAGAGAGAGCCGTGCTCCACCTGGAGAACGTCTTCCGAACGGCGCTCGATGGCGTGCGCGATAGTGTGGCCGTGGGCCGGCCCGAGAACCAGCGTTTGCAGGATCAGCAGGTCCAGCGTGCCCTGCAGCATTTCACCTTCCAGCGGATGTCCGTCTCTGATCGCCATATCAGTTTGCCAGTATACACCCATAGACGATCGACCGAAGGGAAGGTTAGCGGCGCGACGGAGACCGGCTCCACAGTCGAATGCCCGCCGCCACCAATTGCCGCCGCCAATTAGAAGATACGACGCGCGTACACCGGTGGGTGTTCCTCACGATTCGTGGACCGCGGGCCCGCGCGGACAGCCAGGATCGGCTCGCCGGGGTTGGCCGACGCCCACTATTGGCTTAGCGAATAGATCGCATGCGAAGCCGTTGGCCGCGAAATCGACAGCGACAGATTACCCTGCTTGCCCGGCGTCAATCCATCCGCCGGCAGCGCAGCGCTCTGTTCCACCGTCAACACCGCGTCTGCCAGCCGCACCGTTCGGGTCCAACCCTTGCCGATGAATTCCAGCGCATCGCCATTCGCGCGAACCTCCACCGGCCCCACGCCTGCAAACACGCCCTGCTCCGGTAGAAAGTTCACATGGCCGTCTTTCCAGGTGAACTCCATCCACCGTCCGCCATCCTGGCTTGAAAACACCGCGCGCGCTTTGGGCGAGTCCAGTATCCACTCGGGTGATCCGTCGCCATCGAGGTCGGCCGTCCACGCCACCGTTCGCCCGCGCGGCGCAAGCACAACCCGCATCGGCAGATCGAGCGTGGCGCCGCCGGTCACCTTCAGATGCCAGTCGCGCAACCCGGCTACGCCTTCCGCGCCGAACACCCGCAGCTCCAGTTTCCGCTCGTCTATCGCGCCGATAGTGATCTCGGTCTTCGCCGGAAAAAACTCCAGCCCTTCGCCCATCGCTTCCAGTTTGTACGTCTGAATCGCCGGCCAGTTGTTGCGCAGGGAAAGCTCCAGGTTCGTCCCCGCCTTCGGTTCCACCGGCGCCACCGGCGGATCGGGCGTCATTTCCGTGTGCTGTCCGAAGTGGATGTTGATCGCCTCCATCAGCCGTACCGTAAGCGGCCGGAAGAGCTGCAACCGCGCGCGCCCCAGCGGCACGCCGTCGGCTTCCAGCGCGAAGTGGGCGTAATCGCCATGCGGCGCATCGGCGGGCACGGTGATTTCGTAGTCGATTTCGTTGGGCGATTTCACAATCTTCGCCGCCGTGAAGCCGTCCGGCAGCCTCAACCGCGACCGCGCCGCCACCTCGGGGGAAGAATACGTGGTGGAGACAACGTTCTTCGCGCCGACGATCAACCGCTTGGAATCGTCGTCGAAAAATGCCGAGATTTCCGGTTCTTCCATCGCGATGGCGATCCGCACGCGGTGGTCCGGCGCCGTGCTCCGCGGAATCGGCAGCCGGGCGCGCAGGGTCTTGTCGTCCCACTCGAAATCGATCGGCTTTCCGGCCGCCAGATATGGACCCACCGGCCGCCGTGCAAGCTGTAGCGTCGCCTCGGCCGCCTCCGGCGCCGTGAATTCCATCGCCAGAATGCCGTTCTCGTACTCGATGGAGAGCAGCTCCGCCGTCGCAAACACAATCTGCTCCACGCCCGAGAAGTTCGAGCATTCGCGGCACAGCGCTTTGGCACTCAACGAAACCCACACCGGCAGCCACAGCGATTCGCCCGCGGGAACGCGGACGGCGGGAATCGCGATCGCGCGTTTGGTCGAATTGTCCGTCACGCTCAGGTCGTCCTGAAATGGTTGTGCCCCGCGATTGCTGATGCAGACGGCGGAAGCGTCCGGCGAAGTCAGCGCGACGGCCGTCACTCCGGCGGGAAACTTGCCCGCCGCCGCTTTGGGAATCGCGGCCGGCTGTAGCGACCCGAGAATCGGCCCCCAGGCGCGCAGCAACGCCGCGTCACGCCGTAGCGCGCCGGTTGCGCCGCGCTCATCGCCCGCCAGGCCCACCGCTCCATTGCGCAGAAACACGCCGGGGTTAGCCGCCCAGCCCGCGGGATAGAGCGCGTCTTCGATGCCCGTCCAAACCAGCGCTCCGTGCTCCGTAGCGATGATGTTCCTGCTGAACGCCAGCGCGTCCATGTTGTCCCCGGCAACCTTGCGGACCGGAAGCGGAGGCGCCGGCGCATCCACGCCCGGCAGTGCGCCTTCCACAAAAGCGATCGCTCCGCCGTGGCTCACCGTCTGCGCCGCCAGCGCGCCTGCCAGCGCCTTTTGCCATGCCTGCATCGCGCCCGGGTTGGCTGCGGAAACTCCCGCCGGAAAGCCCCGGTTCAGCCATGCATCCACCGGCGGCGCGGTGTGCGCCCATCCGTGCAATCCCACGCGCCGCAGCAGTTTGATGAAGCCCGCCAGATCGCGCCGCGGGCTGGTGCGTCCGGTGAAATCGAAATCGCCCGGCGCCATCTGATGCCAGTTCCACGGAATGGAAAACTCCACGGTCTGAATGCCGATGGTCTTCAGCCAGACCAGCTCGCGTTCCCAAAGGTTGGGTGGATAGAGATAGTAGGGAAACTCGACCGCCTGTACCAGTTCCTTCTGCGCGGGCGGGGCCGCGGCCGCCAGCGCCGCCAGCAGCAAGGCCGCGCACACTACTCGCAAGCCGCGCTTCAAAACGTGCGCGCCTTTCGCAGACGATAGTCTTCCACCAATGGCATCCGCACCACGGTACACATTTCAAACAGTCTGGAGCGCCCACGCGCGCCGATACGGTCCCCGAGCGTAGTCCGGTACTCCGGCCGCCCCATCGCCGATTTGTCGATCACCGCGCTGCCCGCATCCGCGTCCGGCAAATTTGTCGTCGCGATCAGCGCCTTCCGGTTGTTGCAACGGTACGTGATGATTGATGTGACGGTGTCTTCCACCCAATCCGTTACGCGATGCGCGCCCAGGTCGTCGAGCAGCAGCACTTCGGACTCCAGCGCCGTACGGTACGCCTCCTTGTCCGACGAGCCGGATGCCGGGTCGTAGCCTGCCTTGATGCTATTGAGCAGTGTCTGGTAATCGCAGAACAGGCCCTCGTAGCCCTTTTCGACGATCTGTCTCAGAGCCGCAACCGCCAGATGGGTTTTTCCGGTACCCGGCTCGCCGATCAGCAACAGCCCAGGCCGCGAGTCGTTCTTGAAATCGCGCACGAAATTCTTGATAGTGAGCAGCACGCCAGTCAGCTCGCGGCGCGCGATGGGGTTTTCGGGACCCGGCACGGAAAAATTATCGAACGACGTTTTGGCGTAGAGCGGCGGAATTGCCGCCCGCCCTTCCAACCGCCCGGCGCGCCCGGTGGAGCGGCAATCGCACGGCTTCGCCCCCGAAACGTTGACGCCTTCCACAATCACGAAACCCGTCCCGCCGCACTTGGCGCAAATCGCTTCCGGGGCCATAGACTCCATTATCGGTCAGACGGCGGCCCTAACGCGCACGCGCTGCGGAGCAATTCAACGAAGGGGCCAGTCGAGCAGACATGCCGAACCGTCTACCCGGCACTCCATCTTCAACGCAACTTTCAGACACCACCTGCAAGACGGCCGAAGGCATCTCCGGGTACAATACACACAGGGGAATAAAACCATGGTCACCGCGACCAGGCAACGACCGCGCACCGCGGAGATGGCGAGGCCCAATAGCGGCTCCCCCTCCCGCTCTGCCGCCGAATTCGCCGTGGGCTCGCTGGAGGCTGAACTGTCGGCTATTGGGAAGGCAGTTCCGGCCCGAGAGTGGGCCGACGTCCCCGCCGACTACTTCGCCAACCTCGATAATTACCTCCACCACGCACCGAAAGAGAAGTGAATCGGGTCTTTGGGGACACGCTTTACTGGGGCGCGGCGCTTCACCCACACGATCAGTATCGCGCGCAGGCAATCCGCGCTCGGGAGGCAACTTGGAACAGTGCGCCTGATCACGACTGACGAGCTGCTGACTGAACTCTTGGACGGCTTGGCTGAGCGCGGCACACTCTTGCGGGAGGCGGCCGCTTATGCGGTACGCAAGATCCTGGGTGACCCGCGCGTGTCGGTTCATCCGCAGTCGAGCGAACCCTTTCTAGTTGGCTTGCACTTGTACGAGCAGCGCTTCGACAAGGGTTATAGTCTTGTGGACTGCATATCCATGACGACGATGCGCCACCGGGGGATTTCGGAAGTCTTGACCAATGATTTGAAGGGCTTCCGTTCTCTGTTTGACGGCGGGACCTCGGCCGGCCACTCCGCGCATGCCTCGCGCAACTCCATCAGACAGACTGACACGGCGCTCCGCTCGCCACGCCCAATGGCCGAATCGGTGCGCTGCTGCGGCGCAAACCCGAACTGCGCCATCGTGGCCGTGTCCTTAAACGTCAATGGCCGAATCGGTGCGCTGCTGCGGCGCAAACCGGCCAAGCGAGACGCGCATCAGGTTGCCGAACGGATCGCGCAGGCGGTGCTTCAGGCACAGGCGCCGGGCTTTGGACAGCAACTCCTCCAACTCGCGCCGCCGCTCGCCGTAATCCCGCTGTTCGGCGTCCATATCGACGCTGAACCTTTCGGAGCAGCCGGGCATCCTGTAATACTTGTGGAATGCCGCCTCCCAGCGGTCCACCGTGCCCAGATAGGCGTCCACGGCAGTGCGGAGATCCGATACGAACTCCAGATCCGAGGTTTGTGTCTCAGTAGTCATACTTAGCGTAAGCGCCACTCACCGGCTTTGCTACCCGGACTATCGACTAAGGTAGTCGCGTTCCAGTCTCATGACATCCGATTATAAGCGGCCGGACTGGCCAATGCGTAGTTAGTATAGTAATCCGGTACTTACCAAAATTAACCGGTTTGACCGCCGAAGCCGGAAAGCGCGGCCGGGTCTGCCGGTGATCGTCAGAAAGTGCGCCGCGCGACTTACCTGCGTCGATAATGCAGAGACTTAGAGCCGCGTTTGCCTTACTCGCCGGGGCGCGTCAAAGCCGGCAAGCGGATTCGGGGCGCCCTCTGGGCCCCGCCGCAGGTTGGCAATCGGTTGACAACCTGCCCCACAATACGATCTGCTCCACAATTGAGACGAGCTGTTCCCAACAGTAGAGACGAGCTGTTCCACAAAATAGTACATGCAAACCTTTGTCCTACGCCGGATGCAATGGCAGCTCGATCGACACCAGCAGCCCGGGGTCCGCATTCCGCGCCGTCATGGTGCCGTGATGCACCGTCACCGCGCGATGAGCGATCGCCAGGCCGAGCCCCACGCCTCCGGTGCTCGAATCCCTGGATTCGTCCACCCGGAAAAAGGGCCTGAAGATTTTCGGCAGCTCGGCCTCCGGCACGCCGGGACCGTAATCGCGCACCGAGATCTCCGCATCGTCGCGGCCGGAGGCAAGCCTCACATCCACGGGCGTTCCTTCCGGCGCGTAGCGGATGGCATTGCGCACAATGTTTTCCATCGCCCGCCGCAGCAACTCACGGTCGCCGCGGAAGTGCAGCGATTCGGAAACTTCCAGACAGACGCGGCAACCTCTCGCCTCCGCTTCGACGGCGCAATCGTCCACTACCTCGCGCAGAAAATCGTCGAGCGGCAAGTCGGTGAGGTTTCTGGACGATGGATCGCCTTCGGCCCGAGTCACCTGCAACAGCGCGCCAACCAGATCCGTCAGCCGGTCGATCTCCTTCTTCAGCCGCATGGTTGCCGCATTGCGATCCTCCGCGGTCCTCGATAGCTCGGCCGCGAAGCTCAGGCGCGCCAGAGGCGTGCGCAGCTCGTGCGAAATGTCCTGCAGCAGACGGCGCTCGGCGGTCAGCAGGGTTTCCATGCGCTCCGCCATCTCATCGAACGCGCGCGCCAGATTACCGATCTCGTCGCGCCGCCCCGAACCGACGCGCGCGGAAAGATCGCCGCGGCCGAACCGGTCCACCGTACTCGCCAAGGTTCGCAAGGGAGAAGCCAGGTTCACCGCCAGCAGCCAGCACAGCAGCGCGATCGCCAGGAACACCAATAAAAAGTACGGAAGAAAATCCCACGGATCGCCCGGTGGATGCGCCACCACAATCCATCGGTATGGCGCGTCGGGGGAAGAGGCCGCCACCATCACATGCTGTTCGCCGCGATGCCCCACCCCGCTGAACATTCCGAACGGCCAGGGCAGAGGACGCGGTTGCCGCTGCGTCAGCCAAGCCGAGCGGTCTTCACCGGTTGCCAGATCGCGGCCGGAAGCGTCGGTGAGATGTTGCTCGATCTGGAAATGCCGGTCTACCTTGTCGAGATAGGCTTTCAATTTCGGAACGCCGCCCGATTCGTACGCCTCGCGCGCTCCCAGCATCAGCCACGTCGAAGTTTTCTCAAACGGACCGCCGTGTCCGAAGGCCCGTACCTGCGCGGCCGCCGAGATTACGGCGAAAGCCACCAGCGATAGCGCCAGCGTCCCGAAGCACCAGAACAACACCTTCGCGTAGACTGATCTCATTGGTCGGATCTCATTCGGCTTTCCCCTGCGTAAACATATATCCCACGCCGCGCACGGTGCGGATGGGCGTCATGTCGCCCCGCTCCAGCTTCTTTCGCAGATGACTGATGTGGACGTCGAGCGAGCGCTCATATGGATTCGATTCGCGTTGATGCAGCGCCGCGGTCAATTCATCGCGCGACACGATTCGACCCGCCGAGCGCGCCAGCAGATCGAGAATATCGAACTCGATCGAAGTCACGTCGATGCGCTCGGCTCCCGCCCAGACTTCCCGCGTGCGCGCATCGAGCGTGAGCCCGTCGATTTCAAGCGCCGGCGTCTTGCCTTGCTCGGTCGGGCCGGCTCGCCGCAACACCGCCCGGATGCGCGCCAGCAGCTCGTCGGGTCCGAACGGCTTGGGCAGATAATCGTCCGCCCCCGCGTTGAGTCCGGCGATGCGGTCGCGTTCCTCGATGCGGGCAGTGAGCATGATGACCGGCACGGAACTGCGCCGGCGCAATTGCTTCAGCACTTCGAATCCGTCGAGCGCGGGCAGCATTCCGTCCAGAATCACCAGAGCGAAGTTTCCCTCGAGCGCGCGCGCCAGACCGCGGCGGCCGTCGTAGGCCGCTTCCAGCGTAAATTCGTGCTGGGAAAAGAAATCGGTCATCAGAGCGCAAAGCTCAACATCATCCTCGACTAGAAGGATCAACTTATCGGCCATCGCTTATTCGCTCCCTTACGGTCGCGGCTCTGTTCGGTCGGTTTATCGGCCATCTCTGCTCTTGTAACCCATTGCGGTTCGGATGCGCATCCGGGCGCGGAACGCCTGGGCGGCTGCCATCTCTACTCCCTTGTAACCTATTGCGGTTCGGATACGTACCGCATTTACAAAAATTAACGGTCCGGATCGCCTGGGCTGTCGTCTCATAGAAGTAATGAATAGGTCATTTGCGCTCCTGTTTCTTTGCGCCGCCGCATTTGCGCAGACCATGCCGAAATCGATTGTCGGCTCCATCACTGCGTTCAAGGCTGAGGATGCGGTTGTCGTCGTGAAGCCGGACAACACGGATGCGGTGAGCGTCAAACTGACGCCGGATACGGTCTTCCAACGCATCGCGCCGGGGGAGCGCGATTTAAAAAAAGCCGCCGCCATGAACATGACCGATATGGCCCTTGGCGATCGCGTGCTGGTGTCGTTCAAGACCGGCGGCGCCGAAGCGCTCCGCATTCTGGTGATGTCGTCCACCGACATACAAAAGCGCAACGATGCCGATACTCTCGATTGGACCAGGCGCGGCGTATCCGGAGTGGTCGCGGCGAAGGCCGGAAACATTTTAACGCTCAAGAAACGCAGCTTGACGGGCGAGATCGTAATGACGGTGACGGTCGACGATAAAGCGGTATACCGGCGTTATAACTCGGATTCGGTAAAGTTCGCCGACGCCAGAGTCAGCAAGCTGGACGAAGTGAGCGTCGGCGATCAACTCCGCGCCCGCGGCGTGAAAAGCGAGGATGGGTTGAAAGTGGCCGCCGAAGAAGTGGTCTTCGGAACGTTCGTGACCAAAGCCGGCGCCATCACCGCGATCAATCCGGAAACGAAAGAAGTCACTGTCTCCGAGTTAGGAACGAATAAGCCCCTGGTGGTCAAATTCACCGTGGATTCGCAAATTAAGAAGATGCCCGACATGATGGGCATGATGGCGGCAGGCCGTGGCGGAGCGTCTGGTTCTGCGATGAGCCCTCCGCCGAACCCAGCGGCGGGCCCTCCCGCAGGCTCTCCCAATGCTGCCGGCCACATGCCGGATGTGGCGCAAATGCTGGAACACGCGCCGGAGGCAAAGCTCGACGATTTGAAAATAGGCGAAAAAATAGTGGTTTCGAGCACGAAAGGCGCGAAGCCGGGCGAAATTACCGCCATCATGCTGCTGGGCAACGCGGACATGCTGATTCGGATGGCAACGGTTCCGAGCGGCCGGGGCGCGGGCGCCGGCGCGCCAGGCGCGGGCATGATGGGAATGGGTGGCGGACTGCAAACCCTCGATCTGCCCTCCATGATCATGAACTAAGATCATGAGCTAACACGCGGCTAACAACAACATTCTTACAACATGAAAACTACATCTATCTGTACTCTTATAGTGTCTTGTCTTGCGCTCGCTCTACAGGCGCAGACTCCGCCCGCGAGCCTTCGCGGCGCAGTGACCGACCCTTCCGGCGCGTCGGTTCCAGGGGCCGTGGTGCAGCTTCTCGGCCCCGGAGCGGAGCAGCGCGCGACTTCTCGCACAACCACCGACGGCAATGGGCAATACTCGTTCCTCACGCTTCCAGCCGGCAAGTACGCCGTCCGCATAACGGCCAAGGGGTTCACGGTGAGCGAGAAACAGGATCTTGACATCGCCTCGCCACAGACGCTCGACTTCCAACTGACCATCGCAACCGAGGCCCAGGTGGTGAACGTCGCGGACACCACCCCCGGGCAGGTGAGCACCGATCCCGGTTCGAACGGCGATGCGCTCGTGCTGCACGCCAAAGAATTAGAAACGCTATCGGACGATCCGGACGAGCTCGCGCAGCAGTTGCAGGCGATGGCCGGACCGTCGGCGGGCCCGAGCGGCGGCCAGATTTACATCGATGGATTCACCGGCGGGAACCTGCCTCCGAAATCGTCGATCCGCGAAATCCGCATCAATTCCAATCCCTACGCGCCGGAGTACGACATGCCAGGCTTCGGGCGCATTGAGATTTTTACCTTGCCCGGAACGGACTCCTTCCACGGGCAAGTGTTTCTTCAGTACAACAATCAGGACTTCAACTCACGCAGCGCGCTTTTCACAGGGGCCTCGCTTCCACCTTATAAGCAGCTTTTCGGAGGCTTCAGCGTCAGCGGACCGTTGAAGAAAAGCAAAGCTTCGTTCGGTCTCGATTTTGAGCGGCGCCAGATTAGCGAGAATGCGTTCATTCTGGCGACCACGCTCGATAGCAATTTCAATCCGCAGACCATCAATCAGGGCATCGTGACGCCGCAGACGCGTATGACCGTCTCTCCCCGCCTCGACTACCAGATCAACGAGAAGAATACGCTGGTGGCGCGTTTTCAGAACACGCGCATTGGGCAGGACGACAACGGCGTCGGCAGTTACAGTCTGCTATCCCAGGCTTATAACACCACCAACCAGGAAAATACGCTCCAGCTCACCGAGACAGCGGTGTTAAGCGCGAACACGATCAATGAAACGCGATTTCAGTACCAGCACATCACGTCGAACAACATCGCCGCCGATACCGCGCCGCAGATCAACGTGCCGGGGTCGTTCGTCAGCGGCGGCTCGGCGGCCGGCAATTTCGGCAGCACGCAGAATAACTTCGAGCTGACCAACAATACGACGCATACGTTCGGCGCGCACTCATTCAAATGGGGCTCCCGCGTCCGCGAAGCTTCGATCGGCAATACGTCCGAGACGGATTTTAACGGAGCGTACACGTTCCTCGGCGGGACCGGTCCGATGCTCGATGCGAACAATCAGCCGATCGCGGGCAGTACGGAGGAGCTCACCGCGCTCCAGGTCTATCAACGGACGCTGATCGGCCAGCAAGCGGGATTAACCGATGCGCAGATCCGGCTGCTGGGCGGCGGCGCGACGCAATTTCAACTGGGCGCGGGAACACCCACGATCCGCGTGCGGCAGTTCGACATCGGGCTCTACGCCAACGACGACTGGCGCTTGCGGCCGAACCTGACGCTGAGCCTGGGCCTGCGCTATGAGAATCAGACGAATATCGGCGACAACGGAAATTTCGCGCCGCGCGTGGGCTTTGCGTGGGGCATGGACGCACGCACCGGCAAGCCGGCGAAAACCGTTCTGCGCGGCGGCTTCGGCGTCTTCTACTCCCGTATCCCGTTGGGCTCGACGCTCAGTTCCGAGCTCTACAACGGCGTCACCCAGCAATCGTACTTCATCACCGATCCGGCGTTTTTCCCGGCGATTCCCAGCATCGGCCAGCTAACAAAATCGCCACAGCAATTGCAGGAGCTATATGCCGGGATCGTGGCGCCGCGATCCTATCAGGGAAGCCTGTCGGTGGACCGGACGATCAACAAATACGCCCGCATCACGGCGCAGTACATGACTAATCGCGGGGTGCATCTGACGCGGACGGTGAACATCAACACTCCCCTCGACGGAGTGTATCCTTTTGGCGATTCAACCTTGCGCGAGTTGACGGAATCGAATGGCTTCAGCCGGACGAATCAGTTGATTTTTTCGCCGAACGTCAGCTACAAGAAGCTTTTCCTGTTCGGTTTCTACGCCCTCTCATATGGCAAGGACGACAACGAGGGAATGCCGGCCAATCCGTACAATCTGAGAGCGGAGTGGGGACCATCCACATACGCCGATGTGCGGCAGCGCGCGGTGATCGGGACCAGTCTCCCGCTGCCGTGGCAGCTCAGCATCAGCCCGTTCCTGATCATGAGCAGCGGAACGCCGTATAACATCACGACGGGCATCGATTCGCTGGACGAAGGCGTCGCGGCGGAGCGTCCCTCGCTTGCTACTAACGTGACAGCCGCGAGCTGCACGGGTACTGGCTTCAAATATGAAGCCGGCTACGGGTGCTTCAACCTGAATCCGGCGCCGGGCACGGCGATCGGGCGGAACACCGGCGTTGGTCCGGCGAATGAGACGCTGATGCTTCGGCTGGCGCGGACATGGGCGTTCGGCACGAAGGGCGAGACGGGCCTGCAGCAGGGCGGCGGCGGCCCGATGATGGGCGGTCCGCCTCCGGGTGGCGGCGGCGGTGGCGGCGGTCCGCGAGGCGGCGGTGGTGGTCCTCCGCCGGGCGGCGGCGGTGGTGGCGGCCCGATGATGATGGGTGGCGGCGGCAGCGCGGGGAAAAAATACAGCGTGACGATGAGCGTGCAGGCGTCCAATGCTCTGAATCACACGAATTTCGGGCCACCGGTGGGAAACCTTTCGTCGCCGTACTTTGGCGAATCGATCAGCCTCGCGTCGGGCTTCGGACCTCCGGGCGGAGGCAGCGGCGGATCGCCGACCTATAACCGGAAAATCACGCTGCAGATGCGGTTTACGTTTTAGGGAGTGGGGTGAGGAAGGGGCGCGCGCCGCGTTGCCCGTGTGAACACCGATTTCAGCTTGGACCCTGCTGGGCTGTGTTCGATGGCTGCTTGCTTGGAATCGAGCGGGACTTCTTGCCAGCGCGGCGCAGAATGGCGGCTGGCCCGACGCATGTAGCGTAACTCGGTTCGGCCGTCAAAGCTAACGTCTTTCGGGTCTAGGCAATCGGCATGTTCGGGTCCTGCCACCATCACTCTTCCCTAGCGAACCTCGGACTGTCCGTCAACGTGGGCCGCCTCTCCGGACGCTTTTCGCTTTGCTTACGTTCCTTGCTCGGAAGCATAGAGACCAAATAGGCCTGCGCGGCAGGTTCCTCCCGGATGGTGTGCCAGCTTTTGAATGCTTCGGCGATCGCATCGATGTGCATCAGCACTTCCGTCAAATCCCATTCTCGGGCGGCGTTGTAATCCGCTTCGTTGCGATGATATTGCGCCTGTCCAAAGGCGTCGGTAACGTTGTAAAAATGGTAGGCGAGAGTTCTCTCCGGCCCTTCTGGCGGCTTCTTTTGGAAATAGTTGTTCAGTTCGGTGACTTTCTTATCGGCGGCTTGCTTCATCGGCCCGTGATCGAATACCGTCCCAGGATGGCCCGTAATTCAGGTCGCTGCCAGTTCGCGGTAGCTTCGGAAATCAGTAGATGAAAGAGGGCATAATACGCCGTCGAAACGGCTCGGCGCAAACTCGGCTGGTGAGGATAGTCGGGACGGAGGTTAGCGAGTTCCTGGCCAACTCAAGCAATTCATTGGCGTAGGCCATCGATCACGCCGACCGTTGGGCCTGCTCCGACTTCGTAAGAAAGTCGAAGTAGGGGAGGACTCCCCATTCTTCGAGAGGCTGCACTTGCTGGACGATAGATTGCGAAATCTGTCTGGCGAGAGGAAGAAGTTGGGCGCGCGGTATTCCATCGGCGAGAACGACTTGAAAGAAGACAGCCGATTCTCCGTTCCGATCGTTGCCGAGCGTTGGCGTCACGGCAACGGCGTCTGGCTGCAAGGCGCCGGCCGCTCTGGTGACGGCCGCAAAGAACTGCGGTTGATGTGCGAAAGCCTTCGCGAGGTACACGAAGCCATTATCCCGCATCTCGCGGCAATCTGCCGAAATCGCTCGGGAAGCCGTTATGCAAGCTGTCCGTATCCCGTCGCAGAGGCGAGCCTGTAGGTGACCAGCCTGAGCGGATAGCGCGTGGGGCAAAAGGCAAGGTTGCTCATTCCGCTCATGCGGCCTCCGCTGTTTGCGGACATCATCATTCCTCCGAGCCTTCGCAAGGGCGCCAGCGTGCATCGGCGCGGATCGGGTATCGCCGAAATCGACCATTTATCCGGGTGCGCTAGAATGATTCGTTAATGCCCCACAGCTATCTCCTGGTCGAAGTGGACGATGCCGGCATCGCGCTGGTCTCAATCAACCGCCCGGACAAGCTGAACGCGCTTTCGGGCGCGGTGGTGGCGGAACTGGAAGACGTATTCGCCGGCATTGCGCGCGATAGTTCCATCCGCGCCCTCATCCTCACCGGCGTGGGGGAAAAGGCGTTCGTGGCCGGCGCCGACATCCAGGAACTCTCGCAGCTTACGGCCTTTGAAGCGCGCCAGTTCGCGGTGCGCGGGCAACGGACGTTCCGGATGCTCGAGACCATGCCGAAGCCGTCGGTGGCGGCAATTAACGGCTATGCGTTGGGAGGCGGGCTGGAACTCGCCATGGCTTGCACTGTGCGGTTCGCGGCCGAGAGCGCCAAAATGGGGCAGCCGGAAGTGAAACTCGGGATCATTCCCGGCTACGGCGGCACGCAGCGGCTGCCACGGCTGGTGGGCCGCGGGCGCGCGCTGGAACTGCTACTATCGGGCGAGCCTGTCCCCGCCGCCGAGGCGCTTCGCATTGGGTTGGTGAATGCCGTCGTCCCGCAATGCGACCTGTTGAGCCACAGCCGGGCATGGCTGGGCAAGATCTTAGCCAATGCGCCGCTGGCATTGGGCCTGGTTATGGAGGCGGTGGACGCCGGCTTGAACGTCAGTTTGGAAGAGGGCCTGCGTTTCGAAGCGGCGGCGTTCGGCGTGAGCGCGGCAACGGAAGATCGCCGCGAGGGAACTCGCGCATTCCTGGAAAAGCGCCGCGCCGTTTTCGCGGGAAAGTGAGACATGTCTAAAGTATTCGAAGGCCATCTATCGGCGGCCGGTTTGCGGTTTGCCATCGTGGTGAGCCGCTTCAACAGTTTCATCACCGAGCGCCTACTTGCGGGCGCCATGGATGCGTTGACGCGCACGGGCGCGGACGCCGGTCAGATCGACACGGTGAGAGTGCCTGGCGCCTGGGAAATCCCGTTGGTGGCGGCCGAATTGGCGCGCCAGCACCGTTACGACGCCGTGATCTGCCTGAGCGCCGTGATTCGCGGCGAGACTCCGCATTTCGATTACGTGGCCGCCGAGGCCGCCAAGGGAATTGCGCATGCCGCCGCCGAAACCGGAGTGCCGGTGGCGTTCGGCGTGGTCACCGCCAACACGATGGAACAGGCTATCGACCGCGCGGGCGGCAAGAGCGGCAATAAAGGCTTCGACGCCGCCATGACGGCCATTGAAATGGCCAACCTGATGCGCGCGCTGCGCCAGGGCGCCTGATGCCGTCACGCCACAAGTCCAGAGAGCGCGCCTTGCAGATTCTTTTTTCCTGGGATGCCCGCCGGCAACCGGTGGACGATGCCATCAACGCGTATTTCGATACGATCTATTCGGGAGAGCACACGCAGCACGATGCCTTCGCGTCGGCGCTGGTACGCGGCGCCGTGGGACACGCCACCGAGCTGGACGCATGCATCACGCGGCACGCCGAACACTGGCGCCTCGACCGCATGCCCACGGTGGACCGCAACATCCTGCGGCTTGCGGTCTTCGAGCTGACGTTCGAGGGCACGCCCGCCGCGGTGGCCATCGACGAGGCCATCGAGCTGGCGCGGAAGTTCTCGAACGAGGAATCGGCGCAGTTCGTCAACGGCGTGCTGGATGCGGTTCACCGCGAGCTGGGGGCGGCCAGACAGGCGCCGGGCTGAGCCCGCACGGTGCAGCCAAGACCACTCCCTCACGGTCGTGGCTCCGAACGGAGCCGGGCCCAGAGGGCGCCGCGTCAGCAAGCGGTCTGCCAATACCTGGCCGAACTTTCGAAATAGTGTGCTTCAGTCTCGGATGCCGAGCGCTCGGAGCGCCTCGGGAATCGCAGGCCATGGCCCGGGCTGGGCCCGCGCCACCACGTTATACTCGGATTAGAGGCAACGGTTCCATGGCGCATCAGGCGCGCTCGCTCTTATTCCTGCCAATTATCGTGGCCGGCTTCTCGGTGCTCGGAGGAGTGTACGGGAACGGCGTTCAGGCGGCGATTGACGAGCCGGACCTGGACGAAACCGGCGCGAGCGTCGATGCGCTGGGCTTTGCGAAATTCTATTCCCTGGTGGACCAGAATTTCGCCGACCGGTTGAACCCGGATAAGGCCATTTATGCCGGCGCCATCCCCGGAATGGCCTCGGCGCTCGACCCGCATACGTCTTTTCTCGACCCGCGAGCTTACCGCACGTTTCTCGACGATCAGAAGGGCCATTACTTCGGCGTCGGCATGGAAGTGAGCGCGCGCAAGAATAAGACCGTCGTGATCGCGCCCTTTCCGGGGTCGCCCGCGTACCGCGTAGGCGTCCGCCCCGGCGACGTACTGGTCTCAATCAACGATAAGCCCACGGACAATCTCAACACCAATGAAATCGCCGACCTGTTGAAAGGCCCGCGCGACACTGCCGTGAAGATCGTGGTTTCGCGCGAAGGCGAGCCGCACAATCTCACCTTCACCATCATGCGCGAGGAGATCAGCCGCAAGAGCGTCCCCGACGGCTTCTTCGTGGGCCAGGGCATCGGGTATATCAAGGTCACCGGATTCGAGGACGATACCAGCCGCGGCCTCGACGACAACCTGAAGCGTCTCGGCCAGGATGGATTGTCGGGTCTGATCCTCGACCTGCGGGGCAATCCGGGCGGCCTGCTGGATGAGGCCGTGGACGTCAGCGGCGCCTTCCTGCAAAAAGGGATGACCGTGGTTTCCGCCCATGGCCGCGAGTATCCGCCCAGAACCTACACAGTGCGCAACGGAGCCCGCGGGCGCGAATACCCCATTGTGGTGCTGGTGAATCAGTCTTCGGCATCGGCCGCCGAAATTGTCTCCGGGGCGCTGCAAGATCACGACCGAGCCTGGATCATGGGTGAGACTACCTTCGGCAAGGGTCTGGTGCAGACCGTTTATCCGCTCTCAAGCGGCACTGCGATCGCGCTCACCACGGCGCACTTCTACACCCCCAGCGGCCGGCTGATTCAGCGCGATTACTCGCACCAATCGTTCTACGATTACTACTCTCACAAGGACGGCATCACGCGCAATGCCAACGACGTGAAGATGACCGACAGCGGCCGCACGGTTTACGGCGGCGGCGGCATTACGCCGGATGAAGAGTACAAGACGCCGAAACTCGATCCGCTGGAAGTGGAGTTATACCGCAGCTATCTGTTCAGCTTCACGCGCTGGTATTTTTCCAAGCGATCGAGCAGGCTGCCCGCCGGCTGGCTGCCGGATCGGGAAGTGTTGGAGGGCCTGCACGACTATCTGGTGGATCATAAGGTGGATTTCAAAGAGACCGACTTCATGCTCGACCAGGATTGGATCAAGCGCCAACTTACGAAAGAGATGTATATTTACGCTTTCGACGTGGACGCCAGCGACAAGATTTTCGCCAAGACCGATCCGGAAGTAAAGAAGGCGATGGAATCGATGCCTAAGGCGGCGGCGCTGGTGGCGAATGCGCGGAAGGCGATGGCTAAGCGGCGGCAGTGATGGTGAGTGTCCACATTTGTCTGGTGACTTAGTGAGTCTCAGTGGGGCAGGTTAGCAACCCAATGCCGGGGATTCGGTATTAATCGTTGGGCGGATCCCCTGGTCCGCAGCCGCCCACCGGTCGGCCTATTGGGGACCGCATCGGGCCGATCTTAGTTAACTAGCTACGCGAAGCGCGGGTCCAGGGGGACCGCGCTGACCAGGGGGTCCGCCCTACTGCCTAACTCCTCAGCTCCCCCCGCTTCGTCTTCGCGAACCGCGCAAACTTCCCCTCAATCCCAGTCAGCTCGGGCCCGCGCGGATAGACAAACAGAAACTCGCGCCGGATATCCAGCTTCCGCACCGGCACGGTCTTCAACAGGCCCAGTGCGATCTCGCGCGAGAGCGCCCACTCCGAAACGAATCCTACTCCCAGACCCGCGCGCACGGCCGATTTCACGGCTTCGGTGGAATCGAGCTCCATCACCACCCGCAGCTTCTTCAGTTCAAGGCCGGCCTTGCGCAGCGCCCGCTCCACCACGTCGCGCGTGCCGGATCCGCGCTCGCGCAGAATCAGCGGAGCGCCGGCGAGCTTGGCCACGTCCACCGGGCCCGCTTCGCCCCACTCGTGGCTCGGCGGCGCGATCAGCAGCAGCGTGTCTTCGAGGAACGATTCGGTCTTGACGTCGGAGCGCCCGGCCGGCCCTTCGATCAGCCCCAGCCTGACGCGCCCGGCCGCCAGCGCCGCGACCACGTCGGCGGTGTTCGCGCTGACAATGTGCAGCTCCACTCCGGGATTCTCGCGGAGAAAGTCGCCCGCCAATCCCGGAAGCAGATACTGCGCGATGGTGGTAGAGGCCGCCAGCTCAAGGCGTCCAACCGATTCGCCCCGCAGCCCTGCCAACGCTGTCTCAGCCTCGCCGCAGAGACCGGCGATGCGCGTGGCATATTCCCGCAGAACGCGACCGGCGGGAGTCAGAGCGATGCGCTGGCCGGTGCGGTCGAACAGGCGTAGGTGCAGCTCGTCTTCAAGGTTCTTGATCTGCATGGTCACCGCCGGTTGAGTGAGGAACAGTTTTTCGGCGGCGTGCGTGAAGCTCAGCTCTTCGGCGGCCACGCGGAAGACTTTCAGACGGAACGATTCCACTGACAGTCAGCTTACGCTACCAGTCGAGGCAACGGATAAGGGCGAAGCTGAACGCGGAAATGAAGAGCCACGCGCCCGACCCGAGAAGCATCGGCCGCAGCCCGGCCTCGCGCACTTTGCGGAAGCTGGTTTCGAGACCCATCGCGCCCAGCGAAAGCGCTAGCAGGAACTGATCCGCCTTGACGATGTAGTCCGTCGCGGCCTTAGGCAGCAGCGCTGTGCTATTGATGCAGATTGCGGCGATGAATCCTAAGAGGAACAGCGGAACCGGAACGGAACGCCGTTTGGCGGAAACGGCTTCATCGGGTCCATGTACGACAGACCTCCTGGTCTGTCGCCATCGCGCGTCATCGGACTCGCCGCAACCGGCCCCATCGGGTCCGGCGCAAGCCGCTGCGTCGTCGCGCCGCCGCGCCGCCCAACCCAGCCCCAGCACCACCGGCGCCAGCAGCATCACGCGGGAAAGCTTGGTGACGGCGCCGATTCGTCCGCTCACCGCGCCGCCCTGGAACGAAGCCGCCAAAACCTGCGCCGTCTCGTGAATCGACGACCCGGCCCACAGACCATATGCATGCGCCGGCATGTGCATCAACGCGTCCCCCAAGGGATAGAGCAGCATGGACGCGCACCCGAACAGCGTCACCACCGCGATGGCATAAGCCACGTCTTCATCGCTGCCTTCGGTTACCGCGTTGGTGGCCACAATGGCGGATGCGCCGCAGATCGAAGTGCCGGCCGCGATCAGCTCAGAGAGTTTGCGGTCCACGCCCAGACGCCGGCCGAGCCATGTGGTGAAGCAGAACGCCGCCGCCAAAGTGACCGCCACTACGAAGAGGCCCATTCCGCCCACTTCGGCGATCTGCCGCGCGCTCAACTGAAAGCCCAGCAGCACGATGGCAAAACGCAGAATTCGCCGCAAACTGAACCGGATGCCCGGCGCGCAGGCCGCGGGAAGGCCCACCGTATTACGCACCAGCATCCCCAGCACGATGGCGATCATCAGCGCGCTCACCGCCGCGAGTTGCGGCAGCGTGTGCAGCTCAATCGACGCCCAGGCCAGCAGCGTAACGGCGATCAGGCCCGGCGCGTAGCCGCGCCAAGTGGAAAGCGCACTCATGTACTATGTACAGTTTGATACCAATCTCTTCGGCCGTCCAGCCAAACATTTGAATCGGCCATCAGCTAAACGAATGAGGGCTTGGTCTTCAACTCTTCAACGCGAAGACGCGGAGCACTCAGAGACTCAGAGAAAACGCGGAGCAGAGTCTCATTCATTACCTTTGATTACTCCGCGCCGTCTCCCCACCTCCGCGTCTCTACGTCGAACCCCCCTCCCCAGAATCCCCGCCCTACCAAACGACCCTAGTCCCATTCCCTGACACTCCCCCGCGCCGCCCAATCCTCCCCAAACGTACGGCAACGCTCCCGAAAGGCCCCCCAACGCCCCATTCCACCCATGGCAACCAACTTGCATTTGAACGAGTTACGTTATCATGAGAACGGTGCGCCCGCGGTCCTCCCACCTCGTCTGCTGCATCCTCTTCTTCGCCGCGCTCCCCGGCCCCCTCCTCGCCCAATACCAAAAGTACGAGGGCATCAACGTCGCTATCATCCAGTTCAGTCCCGAAGACCAGCCTCTCGACGCCGCCGACCTCCACGCCATTCTGCCTTTGAAAATCGGCGACCCCCTCAAAATCGCCGCCGTCCGCGCCAGCATCGACCGCTTGTTCGCCACCGGCCGCTACGCCGATATCCAGGCCGACGCGCGGCTCTACAACGGCGGCGTGGCCATTACCTTCATCACCAAAAACAGTTGGTTCATCGGTTCCGTTCGCGATATCGGCGTCATCAACAGCCCCCCCAACGCCAACCAGCTCCAAAACGCGGGTAGTCTCGACCTCGGCCAGCCATTTACCGACGCCAAACTCCAGGAAGCCCAAACCGAGCAGCGTCGCCTCCTCGAAGAGAATGGCCTCTATCGCCCTCAATTGCGTCCCGTCTTCGACTACGACGAAACTTACCAGCAGATCAATATACGCTTTGAAATCAACTCCGGCCCCCGTGCGCATTTCGCCCCACCTGTGCTCACCGGCGACCTCAAGATGGACCCCGCCCGCATCCAAAAGAGCCTTCATTTCCGCCGCTGGATCATCCACACCTGGAAGCCCGTGACGCAAGCGCGCGTGCAAGAGGGGCTGAATGGCGTTCGCGCCCTGTATCAGAAGGAGCGCCGGCTCGAATCCAAGATCTCGCTCGAAGGCATGAAGTTCGACTCCGAGAGCAATTCCGCGACGCCCTCGCTGCACATCGATGCCGGCCCGGTCATCGATATACGCGCTATCGGCGCCAAGATTTCTCACGGTAAACTAGAAAAATATGTGCCCGTATTCGAAGAGCGCTCGGTCGATCGCGATCTTCTGGTCGAGGGCGCGCACAATCTGCGGGACTACCTGGAATCGGCCGGATACGTCCAGGCCGACGTAGAGTTCAAGGAACAGAAGGTGATCGGCGACAAGGCCGAGATCGATTACCTCATCGCCACCGGCGCGCTTCACAAAGTCACGGCCATCGAGATCGAAGGAAACCACTACTTCCGCACCGAGACCGTCCGCGAGCGCATGTATCTGCGGACAGCCTCGTTCCTGCAGTTTCCGCACGGCCGCTATAGCGATAACCTGCTCAGCCGCGACGAAGATTCCATCACTAACTTATATCGATCGAACGGCTTTCGCGACGTCAAAGTAACCCACCACATCGCGTATAAGGAAGACCCCCGGCATAAGGTCAGCAATGTCTCTGTCTTCATTTACATCGAAGAAGGCCCGCAGTATCTCGTCCACACGCTCACCGTGAAGGGCATTGAGCGCGTCGACCGTCCTAAGATCATGGCGCAGCTCAGCTCGGCCGAGAATCAGCCGTTCAGCGAGTACAACGTCGCCGAGGACCGCGATGTCGTTCTGGCGCAGTATTTCGAAAACGGTTTCGCCAACGCCACTTTCGAGTGGAGCTCCAAGCCGGCCGCCGAGCCGCACCAGGTCGACGTCGAATTCGTGGTGAGCGAGGGCAGCCAGGAGTTTGTCCGCCAGGTGATCTACAGCGGAAACCGGCACACCAGGAGCCGTCTCATCAACCAAATGCTGGAATTGAATCCCGGCGACCCGCTCTCACTCACCAAGATGGCGGATACGCAGCGTCGCCTCTATGATCTCAATGTCTTCGCCCGCGTCGATGCCGCCATCCAGGACCCCGATGGAGAGACTGACAGTAAGTACGTGCTCTACGATCTGGAAGAGGCGCACCTTTACTCCATGCGCATCGGCGTCGGCGCCGAATTCGCGCGCATCGGCGGTTGCGAGACGTGCCTCGATTCGCCCGGCGGCCAGACCGGCTTTTCGCCGCGCGTCTCTTTCGATATCACCCGCAGCAATCTATGGGGCCTTGGCCACAGCATCACCCTGGGCACCCGCGTCTCTACCCTGGACCAGCGCGCCCTGCTCTCCTACCGTTGGCCCCGGTTCACCGGCAACGGCAAGCTCACGTTTACCATTTCCGGGCTCTACGAAAACTCCCGCAACGTAAATACTTTTTCCTACAAGCGCTCGGAGGGTTCGCTGCAACTCGAGCAGCGCCTGTCGAAATCCGTCAAGCTTTACTACAGCTACACTTACCGCCGCGTGAGCGTGGATGATGCCACGCTCAAAATCACGCCATTCCTCATCCCGCTTCTCTCGCAGCCGGTCAAGCTTGGCCTGGTCTCGACGTCCCTCATTCAAGATCACCGCGACGATCCGGTTGAGCCGCACAAGGGATACTATAATTCGCTCGACATCGGCGTAGCGGAACACATTTTCGGCTCGGATCGCGACTTTCTGCACTTTCTGGCCCGCAATTCCTCTTATTACCGCCTGGGAAAGCGCATGGTCTTCGCGCGCAGCACCGAGTTCGGCGATATTTACGCTTTCCACTACGGGACCGACTTCTCGGACGCAGTTCCCTTGCCCGAGCGTTTTTTCGGCGGCGGCAGCACTTCCAATCGCGGCTTTCCGGACCTGCAATCGGGACCCAGAGACCCGGAGACGGGGTTTCCCATCGGCGGCACGGCGCTACTGTTTAATCAGACCGAGCTGCGCTTTCCGCTCATCGGCGAAGACATCGGCGGCGTGGTGTTCCACGATATGGGCAACACTTATTCGAGTCTCGGCAACATTTCGTTTCGCGTGCATCAACAGAATCTGACGGATTTCAACTACATGGTGCATGCCGTTGGCTTCGGCATCCGTTACCGCACGCCGGTTGGACCCGTGCGAGTGGATCTGGCATACAGCATCAATCCCCCGAAATTCTACGGATTCCCAGGGACCGAGCAACAACTGGTCAACGCCGGAGTGAACCCATGCGCCACGCCCGGCAACTGCACGCAAACCAGCATCAGCCATTTTCAATACTTCTTCTCGATCGGACAAACCTTTTGAGACCCTTCCTTCCACCGATCAGAGCCACGACCGTAAGGGAGTGTTTGCCGGCAACCGTACTAGCTCTTGTGCTACTACTGCAAGCTGATCCTGCACTGCAAGCTGCCGGCAGCTTTGTGGGGCAGCCAATCCTGGCTGCAGCCGCCTTTCAGGCGGCTTCTTCCGCGTACGCGTTCTCCGCATACCCCGGCCCACCACCACCTCTAGACATCATCGACCGCGTCGCAGTAGCCGTAGGCAACCACGTCGTCACCACCAGCGACATCGATCGCGAGATCCGCGTCACCGCTTTCCTGAACGCCGCCAAGCTAGATTTCACGCCCGCCGTAAAGCGCGCCACGGCCGACCGCATGGTGGAACAAGCGCTGGTCCGGACCGAACTCGAAACCAGCCGGTATCCCACCCCTCCGCCATCCGAAGTCGACCCCATCCTGGCACAATTAAAGAAGGGACGATTCCCGGCTGACGCAGACTTCCAGCGCGCGCTCACCGAATACGGCATTACGGAACAAGACGTGCGGGACGAACTACTCTGGCAGCGCACGTTACTGTCGTTTCTCGATGTGCGTTTCCGGCCGAGTGTTCAAGTGAGCGACAAAGAAATTCAAGACTATTTCGACAAGACCGTCCAGCCGGCCGCGCAGGCGGCGCATCCCGGCCAAACGGTATCGCTCGACGACTATCGCGACCGAATCGAAGAGAAACTGACCGGTCAGCGCGAAGACCAGGAGATGAGTAAATGGTTGGACCAAGCCAAAAAGCGGACGGAGATCGCATACCACAATGACGCATTCTAGCTCTCCGGCCGCGCTTGCTGACGGGGCGCCCTCCGATCGGAGCCGCAACCGTGAGGGAGCGGTTGCCGGTACGACAGGCCTCCCGGCCTGTCGCGGTCGGGTAGGCCCATGGCCTGCCCTGTTCCCGAGCCGCTCCAAGCGCTCGGCCTCGGGGCGCCAATCTCCAATCGAAACGCGGCATCCCAGCCAGGCGCCATGCCTTACCTCGCCGAACCCCGGAGGCATCCGATGACCCGCCGCAAGCGACGGCTCATAATCGCCGTCACCATCCCAGCCGTGCTGGCCCTTGCTCTAGGCTCAGTCGTCTTCCTCCTACAGAGTCACTGGCTTTACAACCATGTCCGCACCTGGCTGGTAACTAAGGTAGAGACCGCCACCGGCGGCCGCGTGGAAATCGGCGCCTTCCGGTTCGATTGGAAGCTGCTGCGCGCCGAGGTCGACGATTTCACTCTGCACGGCACGGAACCGCCCGGCAAGCCGCCGCTCTTTCACGCCACGTCGGTCGCCGTGGGCTTGAAGATCGTCTCCCTCTTCCGTCGCGATGTCGACATTCAATACCTCGATGTGGCGGCGCCGCAGGTCAATCTGATCGTAAGTCCCGATGGCCGCACCAACGTTCCCCAGCCGAAAACCCCCAGCAGCGGCAACCAGGACTCCTCGGAAACCATAATGAAGCTCGCCATCAACCGCTTCACTTTATGGAATGGCGAGTTTGAGGTAAATTCGCAACAGAAGGCGCCGTTCGAATTGCATGGTCAGAACCTGAATGCGAATCTGCTTTACGAAGCCCCGCCGCGCCTCGCCCCTAACAGCGCCCCGCGCGACCCCGGCGATTCCAGCAGCGCCGTCACCACCTTCCCGCGCTACCACGGCAATATCTCCATCCAACCGCTCGAGCTACAGTTCAAAGGCGTCGCTCGCACCCCCGTGGCCATCGACGCTTCACTCTCCTTCGAAAAGAACCGCATCGGCATCGCCGCCGCGCACCTGTCCACCAGCGGCCTCGATATCCAGCTCTCCGGCGCCCTTCAGGATCTCACTGCGCCGCGCGTGGCCGTGAATTATGTAGTCCACGCCACCATGCGATCGATCGTGCGAATCTTCCGCACTCAGTTAATGGACCGCGGCGACATGATCGTGGCCGGGAACGCCCAGTGGGCAGGCTCCGATTTATCCGCCGCCGGCAACCTGCACGCTTATAATCTCAATTACAAAACCGGCGACGTGCGTCTCCAAAACCTTCGCGCCGATGGCGCCCTGGCCGTCAACTCCAAAGGCGCCAGTCTCACCGCCATGCGCTTTTCCGGCGCGGTCAATGAGCAAGCGGTCGCGGGCCGCGTCGAAGCAGCCGTACTCACACTGACCCGCGACCGTCGGCCGCTCGACATCGGCCGCAATCATCTCGACCTGCGCGGCGTCGAGCTCGCCTCCATCGGAGGCGCCTTTCACGGCGATGCGCACGTGATCGATTTCGACCAGTACGCCGTCACCGGTAACTATTCGGGCCTCGATATCAAACGCGTCGCCGCCATCTACACTCCGCAACCGCTGCCCTGGGATGGGCTAGTCTCCGGCACGGCCAACCTCGATGGATCGTTCAAGCGCGCTGAGGACCTCGTCATCGCAACCAACGCCACCATCGCCCCATGTGGGGCAGGCGCTTCCGCCTGCCAACCCGCCGCCGGCAGCCCGCAGGCATGTGGGGCAGGCGCTTTCGCCTGCCAACCCGCCGCAGCCAACACTCTCCCAGCCGCCAGCCCGCAGGCATGTGGGGCAGGCGCTTCCGCCTGCCAACCCGCGGCAGCCAACACTCTCGCCCCAGCCGCCAGCCCCCCCCTAAGCGGCCAAATCACCGCTTCCTATAACGCGCGCGCGGACCTTCTCGATCTGGGCCACTCCACCATTTCGCTGCCCAACTCGCGCGCCGATTTCTCCGGCGTCCTGGGACGCTCACTCACCGTGCATCTGGAAACCACCGATCTCGGCGATATTCTCCCGGCTCTTGGTTCCAGCGCGGCATCGCTACCCGTGAAACTGCAAAACGGGTCGGCCGTCTTCGATGGCACGGTCAACGGACATCTCGACGTTCCCCAAGCGGCCGGCCACCTCAATGCCACCAACGTTCTCTATAACGCCGATTTGATCGACTCCGTGTCTGTCGATGTCGATGTCTCGCCCGATAACCTCCAGGTCCGGAATGGCGCCATCACGCACGGCCCGATGCAGGCGCAGTTTCAGGCAGCCGCCGCAATGCGCGATTGGAAACTCGAATCGAGCGCCTCCGTCTCCGGCAGCGGCGCCATCCACAACTCCAAAGCCGCCGATCTGGTCGCGCTCCTCAAGCCGGGCGCGGTGCGAGTCGAGGGCATGGTCAACGCCACCGCTCAAGTATCCGGAACCATCGGCGACCCCCATGCCGTCGCGGATATCACCGTCGCTCAGGGCTCCTTCAACGGCGAGCCCTTCGACCGCCTCGCCGCGCATCTCGCCTATACCGCGCGGACCATCGATCTGACCGGCGGACAAGTCAACGCCGGCGGCAAGCAGGTAACTCTTACCGCTTCGTTCGACCATGCTCCAGACCACTTCGACGCCGGCCGCCTGCAGTTCCAGCTCGCCACCAACGCCATGCCGCTGCTGCAGATCCACGAACTGCAGGCGCAGCGCCCCGGCGCCGCGGGCACCCTGCAGATTGAGGCCAACGGCGCCGTGGATCTGGCCCCGCCCAGCGCGGGCCGCGAAGGCTATCGCATCGAGGACCTGCACGCCACCGTCGCCGCGCTGGACTTGCGCCTCAACGGCCAGCCATTCGGCAACGCCCACCTCACCGCCAACTCGCAGAGCGGCGGCCTCCACGCGCATCTCGATTCCAACTTCGCCAATTCCGTCATAGAGGGCGACGGCCAGTGGCAGTTGACGGGCGATAATCCCGGCAGCGCCGTCGTCAATTTCTCCAAGCTCGATTTCAATCAGCTTCACGATTGGATTTCCCCCAAAGCTCCATCCGCCGCCAGCTTCACCGGTTCCGCCGAAGGCGAATTGCACGTCGATGGCAGCGCGCTGAAGCCCGCAACGCTCAAGGCCGAATTGCGCGTCCCCAAGTTCTCAATTTCGCCCCTAGAGCAGATCGGGACGGCCACGCCCATCACCCTCGCCAATTCCGGGCCCATCGTCGCGCGCCTCGCAAACTCCGTAATCACCGTGGATAGTGCGCACTTCACCGGACGCTCCACCGATCTTTCCGTGACCGGCAAATTCACTCTGCGGGAAAAGAACCCCCTCGATCTGCGCGTCACCGGACATATCGACCTGGCCGAGCTGCACGATATCAATCGCGACTTCGTCGCCTCGGGCGTAGTTGCCGCCGACGCATCCGTGCGCGGCGACCTCGGCTCGCCGCAAATCAACGGCCGGATGCAGTTTGAAAACGCCTCTTTCAACATCGCCGATTTCCCCAACGGCATCTCGAATGCAACCGGCATCATTGCCTTTAGCGGAGACCGCGCCACCATCCAGAACCTCACCGGCGAAACCGGCGGCGGCAAAGTGGAGTTGAGCGGTTTCGCCACCTACTCGGAAGGCCAGGCCGTTTTCCGCGTCCACGCCGCCGCGCGCCAGGTTCGCGTGCGCAAGCCCGAAGGCGTCAGCACCGTGGCCAATGCGGAGTTGAACTTCACCGGCTCCACCACCCACAGCATGCTTTCCGGAACGATCACGGTGCTGCGCGCGGCCTTCAACCCCGATTCCGATTTCAGTTCGTTGCTGGCGCAATCCGCCCAGCCCGTCCGCACCCCCGCCGCGCAGACCGGCCTGCTGGGCGGCCTGAATTTCGATGTGCAGATCAACACCTCGCCCGATATCCAGGTACAAAGCTCCCTGACGCAGGACGTGCAAATCGAGGCCAACCTTCGTCTTCGCGGCTCGGCCAGCAATCCAGCGTTGCTCGGCCGCGTCAATATCACCGAAGGCCGGGTGCTCTTCCTGGGAACCAAGTACACCATCGACGGCGGCTCCATTGCGTTCTACAACCCCGTCAAAATCGCGCCGGTCCTGGATATCGACCTGGAGACCAAGGCGCAAGGCATTGATATCACGCTCACCATTTCGGGCCCCGCCGATCATTTGACGTTGATTCCGAGCTCCGACCCGCCCTTCACCTACAACGAGATCATCTCGCTGCTGGCCACCGGGCGCACGCCCAGCTCCGATCCGGCTCTTCTGTCCGCCCAGAGCACCGCGCCCACGGCCTATCAGCAGTCCGGCCCCTCTTCGTTGTTGGGCAGCGCCCTCGCCACGCCCGTGACCGGCCGCTTGCAGCGCTTCTTCGGCGTCAGCAGTTTGAAAATCGATCCCACCATCCCCGGCATCGACGCAAACCCGCAGGCCCGCCTGACGCTCGAACAGCAAGTCACTCCGAACGTCACATTCACCTACATCACCAACGTCACCACCAGCAACCCGCAGATCATACAAGTGGAATGGGCCATCAGCAAGAAATGGTCGGCAGTCGCCCTGCGCGAAGAAAACGGCATGACCGGCCTGGATTTCTTCTTCAAGAAGCGTTTTTAGTGGGGCAGCCAATCCTGGCTGCAGCGGCCTTTCAGGCGGCTTCTTGCCTAACCGCGAGACTCGATGTCACCGCGACACTGCCTATTAACCCGCGCAACTCCGATCGGAGCCACGACCGTGAGGGAGCGGTTTCCAGCAATGCCACTAAGTCACGCAGTCACGGTTCCAAACTATTTCTAACAGGTTTCCCATCCAACTCGACGTAGCCATCAAGAACAGGCTTTGGGCTATTGACGTTGCCTTGGCAAAAGCAGACTGGGGCGAATACAAACGGTAGAACACTGATGCGCAGAAACTTCATAGTCGGCGCCTCACCAGGGTTATTGTACGCCATCGAGCGGCTATTTGTTTGGCGAGCGTCAAATCTAATTTGGCCGGCCGCCGCACAAAGGACTCTCTACGCAACGTGATTGTAACTACTCAGGCGAAAAACGCCCGACTCGCCGAATTGGATCCACGCCAAAGGGGTCACCTGGGTCCGCCCCGCTAGCGTTCGTCGTCCACGGCAATCTTCAATGCGCGGAGAAACCGGTGATCCTGCGATGTGAACTTGATCTTGCCGGTGGCCTCGAAGGTGCGCTTGGGCTCTTCCTCCGTGACCTCGGCCTCATCGTCTTCGTCGTCGGCGTGCTCATCGCGCCGGTTGAAGCCGATAGTGGCTTCCAGAACCAGGAAAACGTCGTACCCGGCTCGTTTGATTTCGCCGATCGCCTCGGCGATACGGTCGGATTCGGAAAGGGAATCGTTAATCGCGTTTCCCAATTCCTGCATGAGACGCTTCAATGGCTCATCCACAAAAACTCCCTCTTAAGGCAGACGCACCCTCCGAACCCGGCGTTCCACCAGTGGGCCGCTCCACTAATTGTAGTGAACGCGCCTCCCATTCACAAGCTAACACATCGGTTCTATCGGCACGTCAAGACCCAGACGTTATAGTCCCGCTTCAGCCATGCCCCTTTTGTTAAGATTAGGGTGTGTGGAGCGCACGGACAGGCCGTCACGCGGGGTTGTTGATCAAGCACATCGTGCCCGCCGTGATCAAGCCCGCGCGGACCTTGTGGAATGAGGTCATCGGCTTTTTTTTCTTATGCTTAGGCGTTATGTTCGGGTTCGCGGCGGTACGTGCCATTATTAATCGCGATCTGCTCCGCGCGGTGGCTGCGGGCCTTGGCACCGTGCTCATGGCATGGTACGGCATTACCTCTTTTCTGCGCGCGCGTAAAATTTCCCGATCATGAGCGACCGGCTGGGCAGACCGGGCGAATTTCCCTACACCCGCGGCATTTACCGCGAGATGTATCGCAGCCGCCTCTGGACCATGCGGCAGTATGCCGGCTTCAGCTCCGCCGAAGAAAGCAACCGCCGCTACCACTACCTGCTCTCGCAAGGAACCACCGGCCTTTCGGTGGCGTTCGATCTGCCGACGCAAATGGGCCTCGATTCCGATCACCCCATGGCTGCCGGCGAAGTGGGCCGCGTGGGCGTACCCATCTCTTCGCTTGCCGATATGGAGACGCTGTTTCAGGGCATCCCGCTGGCGGGCGTATCCACCTCGATGACCATCAACTCGACGGCATCGATTCTGCTGGCCTACTATGCGCTGGTGGCGCGCCGCCAGGGCGCGGAGTGGCGCCAGCTCGCGGGCACGATTCAGAACGACATTCTGAAGGAGTACATCGCGCGCGGAACTTACATCTATCCGCCGCGCCCGGCGATGCGGCTCATCACCGACATCTTCGCGTGGGCCGGCCGCGAATTGCCTGAGTGGAACACCATCTCCATCAGCGGCTATCACATTCGCGAAGCC